>NZ_JBHUWC010000008.1:0-58062 GCF_042670225.1 Isoptericola sp. NPDC057191
GCCCCTGACCGGGGAGCCGGTCAGGGGCTTCGTCGTGCTGGTGGGCGATACTGGGATCGAACCAGTGACCTCTTCCGTGTCAGGGAAGCGCGCTACCGCTGCGCCAATCGCCCATGCTGCGAGGTGGGTACGGGATTCGAACCCGTGTATACGGCTTTGCAGGCCGCTGCCTCGCCTCTCGGCCAACCCACCTTGAGACGTGCTCTCCCGACGCTCATCGCGAGTCGATCAGAGAGTGGGCCTCCGAGCGGATGACGGGACTCGAACCCGCGACCCTCACCTTGGCAAGGTGATGCTCTACCAACTGAGCCACATCCGCACGACCAGGAACTTGGACACCTTGCGGTGACCGCCGTTCTGGCGCGCCCCAAACATTAGTGGACCCTTGACGGTCCGTCCAATCGCCTCGCCGGTGCCTCGCTGGTCGCCGCGCTGGAGCCGTTAGCGTGCTCCTGTGACCGCGCCGACCTCCTGGGCCACGTTCGCCGGACGCCGCGCGACGCGCGCCGTCGAGTGCGTCGACCTCGCCGAGCAGCCCGAGCGGCTGGACGAGGGCCTGTGGTTCGTCGTCGTCGACTTCGAGGCCGACCTCGGCCGCGACGGCACCACACGCCGGGGCGGCCGTGCACGCGCGTGGCGGTTCGCGGAGGTCGCCGCCGAGCCCTCGCGCCCCGCGCCCCCACGGACGGACGACTGGCACGGCCCCGCGCCGTCGGACTGGCGCACCTCCATGGACCGGGACGCGTACGTGCGCGCGGTCGGGACCGTCCGTGAGCGGGTACGGCGCGGGGACGTCTACCAGGTCAACGTCTGCCGGGTGCTCTCCGCCCCCCTCCCGGCGTGTGCGACGCCGGACGGCGTCGTCGAGCCGGACGCCGCCGCCCTGGCCGCACGGCTCGCCGCCGGCAACCCCGCCCCGTACGCCGCCGCCGTGCACGTCCCGGCGTCGAGCGGGCTCGACCCCGTCTGGGTGGTGAGCGCCTCGCCCGAGCTGTACCTGTCCCTCCATGGCCCTGTCCTGGCCTCGGGACCGATCAAGGGCACCGCCCGCACACCCGACGGGCTCACGGCGAAGGACCGGGCCGAGAACGTCATGATCACCGACCTCGTGCGCAACGACCTGCAGCGCGTGTGCCGCCCCGGCACGGTGGACGTCACCGACCTGCTCGCCGTCGAGGAGCACCCCGGCCTCGTGCACCTCGTCTCGCGGGTGCAGGGCCGGCTCGACCCGGACCTGGACGGGCCGGGCCGCTGGGGACGGGCGCTCGAGGCCACGTTCCCGCCCGGGTCGGTGTCGGGCGCGCCCAAGTCGTCCGCGCTGCGCCTCGTCGCGGAGCTGGAGCCCGTGGCCCGGGGCCCGTACTGCGGCGCCGTCGGCTGGGTGGACGGCGACGCCGGACGGGCCGAGCTCGCGGTCGGCATCCGCACGTTCTGGTGGACCGACGGACCCGGCGGCGGCGTCCTGCGCTTCGGCACCGGCGCCGGGATCACGTGGGGCAGCGACCCCGCGAAGGAGTGGGAGGAGACCGAGCTCAAGGCCGCGCGCCTCGTCGGCCTCGCGTCGTCGTCCCCCGAGGTGCCGCCTCCCGTGCCCGTCGACCGATGAGTTCCGGCGTCCGCCGACGTCGGACGGGCATGACACAGGTGACGTGCGACATCGGGATCTCCCTCGACGGCTACTCGGCCGGGCTCAACCAGAGCCTGGAGCAGCCGTTCGGGGACGGCGTGGGCGGCGGGGAGCAGATCCACGCGTGGATGTTCGACCACGCGGACGCCCACCGCGCCGAGCTCGACGCCATCACGGCCGCGGGCGCCTTCATCATGGGCCGCAACATGTTCACCCCCGGGCGCGGGGAGTGGGACCTGGGCTGGCGCGGCTGGTGGGGCGAGGACCCGCCGTACCACGCGCCCGTCTTCGTGCTCACCCACCACGAGCGCGAACCGCTGGAGATGGACGGTGGCACCACCTTCCACTTCGTGACGGGCGGCCCGCAGGAGGCGCTCGACCGCGCACGCGAGGCCGCGGGCGACCGGGACGTGTCCATCGCCGGTGGCGCCACGACGGTCGGGCAGTTCCTCGCCGCCGACCTCGTCGACGAGCTGCGCCTGCACATCGCGCCCGTCGTCCTCGGGGTCGAGGGTGTGCGCCTGTTCGACGGCGTCGGGAACCACGCGCTGCGCGCCGCCGGAGGCCGGGTCACCCCCGAGGTGACGCATCTCGTGCTGCGTCGCTGACCAGGCGCTACTCGGGGACGTTGCCGGTGTCGTGGCCCAGCAGGTACGGCGTCGTGACCCCCTCGTACATGAGGTGCGCGACGAGGCCCTCCGTCGCGTGCGGCAGGTTGTGGCAGTGGTCCATCCAGATGCCGGGGTTGTCGGCGACGAAGGCGATGTCGTAGACCTCGCCGTCGCCGACCTCCAGGGAGTCCACCCACCACGGGCTGCCGCTCGCCGCCACGCCGTCGCGGGACAGCACGACGACGTGGTGGCCGTGCAGGTGCATCGGGTGCGGCTCCCCGCTGCGGTTGTCGATCCGCATCCGGACCACGTCGCCCTCGGCGACCGTGAACATGGGCACGTCCGGGTAGGTGTGGCCGTTGACCGTCCAGTGCAGCCCGGGCTTGCCGTCGAGGAAGCCCGGCGCCCGGCCGATGACGTACGGGAAGCTGCGCGTCGCGTCCTGGGGGTCGAAGCCCAGCGGGGCGGGCGTGCCGTACGACAGCGGGTCGAGCGTCGTGGTCGGCCGAGGCTCCGGTGCACGCTCCTCGCCCGCCGGTCCGACGACCACCCCGGCGGAGCCGCCGAGCTCGACCCGCGCGGCCGACCCGTCCGCGGGGGCGACGACGAGCAGGTCGGCGCGGCCCCCCGCGGGCACGACGACGGCCTGGTCATGCACCTCGGGCGGCTCGTGGACGTCGGACCCGTCGATCGCCAGGAGGCGGAACGAGGCGCCGCTCACCCAGACCGGCAGGCTGCCGTTGTCGGTGTTGACCACGCGGACCCGCGCGGCCTGGCCGGGGGACACCTCGACCGGCAGGTCGCCGGTGGTGCCCTGCACCGTGCGACGAGCCCCGTACTGGTGCACGAGCGCGGGCACGTCGACGGCCGTGGCGAGCAGGCGCGCCACCTGCGCACCGCCCGCGACCTCCGCAGCCGGGTCGGGGCTGACCACCACGGCGCCGAGGAGACCCTTGCGGACCTGCTCGTGCGAGACCTGGTGCGAGTGGTACCAGTAGGTGCCCGCGTCGGCGGCGACGAACCGGTAGGTGAACGAGCCGCCCACGGGGACGGCGTCCTGCGTCACCCCCGCGACGCCGTCCGCGGCCCCCGGGACGTCGACACCGTGCCAGTGCAGCGTGGCGCCGCCCGGCACGCTCTCGTTGACGAACCGGACCTCGACGAGGTCGCCCTGGGTGGCGTGCACGGTCGGGCCGGGCGTCGACCCGTTGACCGTGTACGCGTCGATCGTGACACCCGGCGCGATCTCCACCTGCTCGGACCGCGCCGTCAGGGTGAGCCGGACGGCCGCCGGTCCCGACGGCGCGGTGAGCTCGTCGACGCCGACTACTGCCGCCGAGGCGCCATGGCCGCTGTCGCTGCCATCGCTGCCATCGCTGCCGTGGCCGCCATGGCCACCATGAGCGTCGAGGCTGGTCACGCGCGGTCCGCTGCCGCGCTCGGGTGCGCCGGCGTCGGCCACCGAGAAGCTCCCCGGGACCCGGCTGGTCTGCCAGAGCAGCGCGAGCGGGACGAGGACGGCGGCCGCGAGCAGGACCGCGACGACGCGCCGCAGGATCGCGGACGCACGCGCCGTCATCGTCCCGCCGCCCTCAGGACGCGAGACCCTCGACCGGCGCGCCGCCGGTCGCAGCGGGCGCCGTGCCAGGCAGCCTGCCGCGCGCCGCGACCCGCCACCCGGTGTACAGGGAGACGCCGAACAGCAGGAGCGCGTTGACGCCGTGCAGCGCGCCCAGGAACGGGACGCTGTGCCCGGCCAGGCCGAGCGTCACCTGCAGCACCACGAGCAGCAGAATCGCGAGCCCCCACCGCCAGGCACCCCGGACTCCGGCGAAGAAGGACGCGACGAGCGTCAGGATCGCGACGACGGGCAGCACCATCGTCCCGTTCACG
Organism: Isoptericola sp. NPDC057191; assembly: GCF_042670225.1. Taxonomy (NCBI): domain Bacteria; kingdom Bacillati; phylum Actinomycetota; class Actinomycetes; order Micrococcales; family Promicromonosporaceae; genus Isoptericola; species Isoptericola sp. NPDC057191. Next base: position 4,132 of record NZ_JBHUWC010000008.1, read on the forward strand.
CCGTGGAGCATGAACCCGACCTCCTCCGGGAACAGCGACGGTCCGGAACCGCTCTGCTCCATCGCGGCCTGGTCGAGCACGCCGCCGTCGTCGATGAACAGCCCCAGCCCGGCGACGGCATAGACCATCACGGCGGCCTGCACGACGACGCCCGCGGCGACGACGTACGCCAGAGTGCGAAAGACCTGTCTCACTGAGATCACCTCGAAGTCACCGGGGCCGCGCCGTCGCGGCCCCTCCTTCCGATGGTGAGGCGCCCGCCCCGCACGCGATACGACCACCCGGGGTGAACGCGCGGGTGAACTGGGGGCACGAGGATCATGCCGAAGGCGTGCGACGTCCGGCACACTGGCCCTCATGAGTCTGGTGATCTGGGCGGAGGGCCGCCTTGTCGGTCAGGGAGAGGCGGCGCTGAGCGCCGTCGACCACGGCATCACGGTCGGGGACGGCGTCTTCGAGACGTGCACGGTCTTCGACGGGCAGGCGTTCGCGCTGACCCGCCATCTGCGGCGGCTCGCGCGGTCGGCGCAGGGCCTCGGCCTCGCGGCGCCCGACGAGCAGAAGGTGCGCGACGGCGTGGCCGCCGTCCTCGCCGAGGCCGTGCGGGCCGACGGCCCGTTCGACGGCCGCCTGCGCATCACCGTGACCGGAGGGATCGGCCCGCTCGGGTCCGGGCGGGTCGACGCCCCGCAGACGGTCGTCGTCGCCGTGCAGGACTCGGCGATGGCCCCGACCTCGCGCTCCGCCCGCTCGCCGTGGCCGCGCAACGAGAGGTCCGCCGTCGCCGGCCTCAAGACGACGTCGTACGCCGAGAACGTCGTGGCGCTCGCGGACGCCGTGCGCAAGGGCGGCGACGAGTCGATCCTGCCCAACACCGTGGGCGACCTGTGCGAGGGCACCGGGTCGAACGTCTTCGTCGAGCGGGACGGCGAGCTGGTCACGCCCACCCTCGAGTCCGGGTGCCTCGCCGGCATCACGCGTGCCCTGGTGCTGGAGTGGTCGGCCGAGGAGGGGCTGCCCGTGCGCGAGGCGAAGGAGAGCGAGCTGCCGTTCACCGTCCTCGACGAGGTGGCCCAGGGCCGGTCGCAGCTCACGCTCACGTCCTCGGGGCGCAACGTGCAGCCCGTCGTGTGGCTCGACGGCGCCGACGTCGCCGTGGGCGAGGTGTCCCGCGCCGCGCGCGAGGTGTTCGAGCGCAACTGTCGCGAGCGCCTCGACCCCTGACGGTGCCGGAGGCGCCGGTTTGGTCCGCCGCCCGATCTGTGGCTAATATCGTCCACGCACCGGGCGATTGGCGCAGTGGTAGCGCGCTTCGTTCACACCGAAGAGGTCACTGGTTCGAACCCAGTATCGCCCACCCGTGAGAGAAGGCCCTCCGACCAGCAGAAGCGCTGGTCGGAGGGCCTTCTTGTCGCGTTCACCCCTCGAGCAGGCCGCGCCGGAACCCCACGGCGACTGCGGCCGCGCGATCGCCGACCCCGAGCTTGGCGTAGATGCTGATCAGGTGCGTCTTCACCGTCGCCTCGCTGAGGTGCAGGCGCGCTCCGGCGGCGCGGTTCGTCGTGCCGTCGGCGACGAGCGCGAGCACCTCGAGCTCGCGGGGAGTGAGAACGGATGCTTCCGGCGAGCGCACCCTGCGCACGAGCCGCGACGCCACCGAGGGCGCGAGCACCGCGTCGCCGACCGCGGCCGCGCGAATGGCGCGCAGCAGCTCGTCCCGCGGTGCGTCTTTCAGCAGGTAGCCGGTCGCCCCCGCCTCGATGGCGGGCAGCACGTCGGCGTCGGCGTCGTAGGTGGTGAGCACGACGACGCGTGCGCGGATGCCGAGCCGGCCGAACTCGCGGATCGCGGCAACCCCGTCCATGCCGCGCATCCGCAGGTCCATGAGCACGACGTCGGGGTCGAGCACGCGGGCGAGGGCGACCGACTGGGAGCCGTCCGACGCCTCACCGACGACCTCGACCCCTGGGTCGGTCGCGACCATGCCGACGATCCCGTCGCGCACGACCGGGTGGTCGTCGGCGACGAGCAGGCGCACGGGCGCTGAGAGGTGGCCGCTCATGCGGGCACCTCCGCGCGCACAGCGGTGCCAAGCCCGGGCCGGGACTCCACGACGAGCGCGCCGGCCAGCGACTCGATGCGCTCGCGCATGGCGAGCAGGCCGTAGCCGGCGCCGGCGGGGTCGGCGGATGCGTCGAAGCCGCAGCCGTCGTCGCGCACCTCGAGCCGGGCGCGGCCGCCGACGGTGCGCAGCTCGAGCACGACGCGGTGCGCCGCCGGGTGCCTGTCGATGTTCGCCAGCGCCTCTTGCGCCGTGCGCAGCAGGGCCACCTCGGTCTCGGTGCGCAGCTCCGCGCCGCCACCGGTGACGACCTCGACGGGGACACCGGTGCGGGCGGACCAGGTGCGTGCGACGTTCGCGAGCGCCTCCGGCAGTCTGTTGGCGTCGAGGGCGGGCGGCCTGAGCGCCTGCACCGAGCGGCGGGCCTCGGCGAGGCCGTCGCGTGCCAGCGCGAGCGCGGCATCTGTGTGCCTTGCTCGCGTGCCGTCGTCGACCGCCTGCTCCGCCGCCTGAAGCTGCGTCACGATGCCGGCGAAGTTTTGCGCGAGGGTGTCGTGGATCTCGCGGGCGAGCCGCCCTCGCTCAGCCTCGGTGGCGGTCTGCTGGGTCTGGCGCTGGGCGAGGCTGAGGCCCCACGACAGCCCGCACATCACGACGACGTTGAGCGTGACCACGGTTGCCGTCGCGACGATGCCGACGGTGTCGTGCCCGAAGCCCGAGCTCTGGGCCCAGCCCGCGACGACCGCGGTGGCGCCGACGGGAAGCAGCTCCCACGGCCACGGGACCATCGAGTACGCGAACGAGAAGGTCGCCACGGTGAGGAACCCGAACCAGCCGTCGCGCAGCACGAGCAGCAGGTTCAGGACGATCATGCCGCCCACGAGCACGGCGCTCGTCGTCGGGTGCCCGCGCCACCCGAACGGCAGGTCGCGCAGGACCAGCACCCACAGGGCGGTGCCGGCGCACAGCGCCAGCGTCGGGCCGAGCTGCGCCCACTGGCCCCACTGCATGACGAGAGTGAACAGCGCCAGGACGCCGAGCAGGACGTACGGCGTCGTCGTGAGGACGACGCGCCAGCGCGGGTGCAGTGCGGACACGGCCCGACCCTACGCGTGTCGGGGGAACAGGGTGCGGACGCGCGGCAGCAGCGCGAGGACCGCCACGGGGAGCACGATCGCGCCGCACACGGCCTGCTCGACGCGGACCCAGGCGGGCAGGAAGTCTGGGATCGAGACGACCACGACGACCGCGACCACGATGACGGGCGCGATGATCGCGAGACGTGCCCAGGAGGCACGCGAGCCGCGGGCCGCGCCGCGGGCGAACAGGATCTGCACGATCGCACTGGCGAGCACGAACGAGCACCGGATCCACACGGCGACGTCGACGGGCCCGACGAGCAGCGTCGTGACGATCAGGACGACGATCATCGTCGCGCTGAGCGCGAGGAAGGCGACGAGCAGGCGCAGGATCGGGCGGAAGGCGGCGCGGCGGGCGAGATCGGCCGCACCATGAGCGGCGGCAGCGTGAGCGGCGGCAAAGTTCTGGCTCATGCCCTCATGCTGCGTGCGGGGGCCGTCACCGTGGATCGACCGATCGGTGCGACATCGTCATCGATCGGCTGGTGCCGGGACGGACCGCGAGGACGGCTGGCGCCGGCAACCGACGACCCACGGCGCCGCGACGGCGAGCAGCACGCGGCGGGTGGTGGCGGGGACCTCAGGCGTAGTACTCGACGCGCCACTCGTCGTGCCACTCGATGACGGGGCGATCCCCGTCGAACCGGATCGGCAGCCAGACGTAGTCGGCGACCGAGGGGTCGACGTGCGCGAACTCCTCCATGGGCTCGTCACCGTCCCTTCCCGGGGCGAAGTGCTCGGTGAAGGCGGTGATCGCCTCGGACGAGTCCGCCGTGTACCGGGGCAGCCACCGGTCGCCGAGGGCGATGTACAGGTCCTCCTTGCCCGGGTGCTTGAAGACCGAGCTGATCTGCGACCGGAAGGAGTTCCGGTCGGTGTCGGTGGGGTGCAGGTCCCCGAGCACGGTCCAGGGGCCGTGGTACGTGTCCGCCACGGCCGCCTCCGACGGGTTCGGGTAGTAGCCGGTGGTGCCCGAGGTGAGGAGGTAGTGCTTGCGGTTCCGGTGGAAGTACGCCGGCGCCTCGCGCACCAGCGGCGGCTGCGGCTGGGGGAAGTGCGTCGAGTAGTACCCGGTGACGTCGGTGTAGTCGTCGGTCAGGTCCGCGACGATCATCTCGGAGTGCACCCGCTCGAAGATGTAGTAGCCCTTGCCGTCGTGGGGGTCGACGACGAGGTCGAAGTCCCCGGCGCTCATCCCGAGAGGGCGCAGGCCGGACCGCACGCGCCGGTACGGCCCGAGGATGTCGTCGGCGACCAGGACGGTGGACCGCTGCACCGATCCCTTGGACATCACCTTCAACCAGCACACGTACCGCCCGGTGCTCTCGTCGTAGACGATGTGCGGCCGGTCCATGCCCGTGCTGGGGTGCAGCGGCGAGTCCGGGTCGTCCGGCTCCGGCGGCACGATGAGCCCGCGGTCGGTCCAGCGGTACAGGTCGGTCGAGGAGTAGCAGCGCACCCCCCAGTGCCAGATTCCGCTGCCCGGCGTCGAGAGCTCCTTGTTCTCGCCGTACCAGTAGAAGGTGTCACCGACGGTGATGATCGAGCCTCCGTGGGCGTGGATCCGCTTGCCGTCGGTGTCGAGCCACACCTCGCCGGGCGTGATCGCGTCCTTCATCGCACCTCCTCCACGGTGGGTACGTCCTCGATCACGGCGGCGGTCCACACGTGCCGTCCCGCTCCCACCTCGTGCGTCGCGCCGTCGGGCAGCACGACGTCGGCCCGGACACCGAACGGCACCTCGACGAGGACCTCGACCTCGTCGCCGCGCCGCGTCCAACCGGCCTCGATCCGACCGTACGGGCTGTCCAGGCGCGCCGACGCGCTGGTCAGCCCGCCACCGACCCGCGGTGCGACCCGGACGCGCCGGTAGCCCGGGGCGGCGGGAGCGAGGCCGGCCACCACGCGATGGAGAAAGTCCACCACCGCGCCGAGGGCGTAGTGGTTGAAGCTGGTCATGTCGCCGGGGTTGACCCTCCCGTCCGGGAGCATCGAGTCCCACCGTTCCCAGATCGTGGTGGCGTCCATCGTCACCGGGTAGAGCCACGACGGGCACGCCCGCTCGAGCAGGAGCCGATAGGCGGTGTCCATCTGCCCCGTGTCGGCCAGGGCGTCGCAGACGATCGGCGTGCCGACGAACCCGGTCTGGATGCGGTGGTCCCCGTCCCGGACGAGCTCGGCCAACCGGCGTCCCGCGACCTGGCGTTGCCCGTCGTCGGCCAGCAGGCCGAACGCGATCACGAGCGCGTAGCCCGTGACCGACTCGTGGGCCAGGCGTCCGTCGGGCAGGACGTAGGCGGTCCGGAAGCCGGCAGCGGAGCGCTCGCCGACCTTGCGGTAGCGGGCCGCGACGTCATCGCGGCCCAGCACCTCGGCGGCCTGGACCAGGAGCCGGGCCGACCGGACGATGTAGGCGGTCGTGACGAGGTGCTTGTCGGTGCGGCCGGCTCCAGGATCGTCCGGCGGCGCGGCCGGGTCGAGCCAGTCGCCGAGGCCGAACCCGGACCGCACCACCCCGTCGTCGTCGGCACGGGAGGCGAGGTGGTCGACCCACCCGGACATGGAGTCGAACTGCTGGGCGAGGATGCCGGCGTCGCCGTAGCGCTCGTACATGGTCCAGGGCACGACGACGGCCGCGTCGCCCCAGGCTGCGGTCGAGTCGGACGGGAAGCCGCACGGCACCCACGGCACGAAGTTGGGCACCGCACCGTCGGGTGCGCCCTCGACGGACCCACCCGGCCCCTGCTCGTCGGCGACGTCGCGCAGCCAGCTGTCCAGCACCCCGCCGCTGCGGTACAGGTAGGTCGCGGCTGGGGCGAAGACCTGGATGTCGCCCGTCCAGCCCAGCCGTTCGTCGCGCTGCGGGCAGTCGGTGGGCAGGTCGACGAAGTTGTCCCGCATCGACCACACGGTGTTCTCGTGCAGCTTCTCGAGCAGCGGGTCGCTCGCGGCGAACCAGCCCGTGCGTGCCATGTCGGTGTGCACGACGACGGCATGCACGTCGCTGCGCTGGAACGTTCCGGGCCAGCCCTCCAGCTCCACGTAACGGAAGCCGTGGACCGTGAACCGCGGCTGGTAGACCTCGCCTCCCGGCTCGCCACGCAGGACGTAGGTGTCGGTCGACGTGGCCGTGCGCAGGGGACGGGTGCCGAGCTCGTCGTTCTCGAGCACCTCGGCATGATGGAGCCGCACCGTCGCGCCCGCCGCCCCGCACACCCGGATCTCCACGCGGCCGGAGACGTTCTGCCCGAAGTCGAGCCGGATGCGCCCGTTGGCGCGGCGCTCCACCGCGACCGGGGCGAGTCGCTCGACCTGCCGGACCGGGTCTCCGACCGCCGGCTCGAGCCGCGCCGTGACCGAGCCGAGCGGGCGGATCTCGGGCCGACGCCAGGTCGTGTCGTCGAACCCCGCGAGCGACCAGGCCGGGTCGTGGCGGCGCGCGTCGTACGTCTCGCCCTCGTAAAGCGCCGTCGCGACGGTCGGGCCGTCGGCCGTGGTCCGCCAGTCCAGGTCGACGATGCGCACCGCACCGTCGGTGTCGGTGAGCTCGAGCTGGGCGACCAGGCCCAGGTGCGACCCGTACAGATCCCACACGCCGCCGTCGAACCCGATCCGGCCGCGGAACCAGCCGTCGGCGATCTCGACGCCGAGGGCGTTGTCACCGGACCTCAGGAGCGGGGTGACGTCGTAGGTCTGGGTACGCAGCCGGTGGTCGTAGCTGGTCCATCCGGGCGCGAGATCCTGGTCGCCGACCTTGGCACCGTTCAGCTCGGCGCGGTAGACCCCCTGCGCGGTGGCGTACAGGCGCGCGCGCACCGGGGTTCGCTCGACGGTGAACTGAGCACGGAGCAGATGGGCGGGGCGCGGGCCGACGCCGCGCATCGCGCTCGGCGACGGCACGATCAGCGGGACCCTCCAGTCGGCTCGGTCCAGCAGAGCGGCCTCGATGGTCAGGAAATCGCTCCAGCGTGCGACGGTGCCGTCGTCGGCGGTGACCCGCACCCGCACGGCGACCTGCTCGCGGGAGGCCAGGGGGGCGAACGGCCAGTCGACCAGCACCTGGTCGGGCCCGTGCACGACGGCGGTCTCGCGCCGTCCGTGCCGAACGACCTCGACGTCGGCTCGAGCCTGGGTCCCGGTGCCGCCCTCGACGGTCCAGCTCAGTCGTGGCACCGAGGTGCCCAGACCGAACCCGTCGCGACGGTGTTCCACGCGTGGCGTGGTGGTGCGCATCGTCATCCCTTCACCGAGCCCGCTGTGAGGCCCTTCATGACCTTCTGGTTGAGGAACAGGTACAGCAGCAGCGTGCCCAGCACGTTCACGGAGATCGCCGCGAACATGGGCCCGTAGTCCACCGAGCCGTAGGAGCCGGTGAAGTTGAGCAGTCCGACCTGGATGGTCCGCAGTCCGGGGCTGTTGACGAAGGTCATCGAGATCAGCAGGTCGTTCCACAGGAAGAAGAACTGCACGAGCGCCACGGTGAAGACGGCGTTGCGCACCAGGGGCAGGCCGACGGACCAGAACAACCGGTAGACGTTCGCGCCGTCGATGGTGGCCGCCTCGAAGACCTCGCGAGGCACGGCTCGGAAGTAGGTCGCCATCATGAACACCGTCAACGGCATGCCGATGGCGACGTAGGTGATGATCAGCGGCCACAGGGTGCCGGTGAGGTCCAGGTTGAAGTAGATCGTGAACAGCGGGAGCAGGATCATCTGGACCGGGACCATGATCCCGGCGAGGAAGAGGAGCAGCACGGGGCCGCGGCCCTTCCAGACCATGACCTCGAGCGCGAACCCCGCCGCGGTGCCGAGCAGCACGATCAGGGCCAGGGACGGGAAGACGGCGAGGACGGAGTTGACGATGTAGCCGCCCAGTCCGCCTCCGACGAACGCCTCCACGTAGTTGTCGAGGCTCCACTGCTGGGGCAGGGACCAGAACGGGGCGGAGAGGAACTCGTTCTGCGTCTTGAAGGAGCCCAGGAGCAGCCACACCAGCGGGTAGACCACGACGATCAGCAGCAGCGTGACGCCGATGTGGACGGGCAGGTTCCGCAGGGTGCGGCGGGCGCGCCGGGGCCGACGGGTGACGGTGGGCGCGGGGGTGAGCTGCGGGGTGCGCAGCGTGTCGGTGGTCATCGGGTCACACCTTGGTGAGGTCGCGGCGCGTCGAGTTGAAGATCACGACGGTGACGACGAGGCAGAGGATGGTCAGCATGAGGGCGATGGTGGAGCCGTACCCGTAGTTGCCGTAGCTGAACGCGGTCTGGAACATGTAGACCGTCAGGGGCGTGGTGGAGCTGCCGGGCCCGCCGTTGGTCAGCGCGACGATGGTGTCGAAGACCTTCAGGGTGCCGTTGATGGAGAAGATCACGGCGGAGATCAGGACCGGCGCGGAGAGCGGGACGACGACGGAACGCACCAGGCGCCACCCGCCGGCGCCGTCGATCCGTGCGGCCTCGATGACCTCGTCAGGGATCTCGACGACGCCCGCGAAGAGCAGCACGGCGTAGAACCCCATCGAGCGCCACAGATCCAGCAGGATGATCACCCAGAATGCCGCGGTCGGGTCGCCGAACCAGTCGATGTTCGGGCCGCCGAGGGCCTGGATGATCGTGTTGACCGGTCCCACGGTGGGTGCCGCCTCGAAGAAGCGACGGAAGAGCAGCGCGACGGCCACGGTGGGCAGGATGACCGGGAAGAAGACGAGGGTGCGGACCACCGCCGAGGACCGCTTGAGGTGGAAGACGTACAGGAGCGACAGCGCGTAGCCGAGGCCGACCTGCAGGATCGTCAGCACGAGTGCGTACCTGATGGTGAACAGGACAGCGTCGTGGCCGGTGGGGTCACCGAAGAACTTGACGAAGTTGCCGAGTCCGGCGAACTCGAATCCGCGGATGGCGTTGCCGTCGGCGAAGGTGTAGCCGACCGACCAGAAGATCGGGACGAGCATGACGAGGGTGTAGACGAGGAGTGCGGGACCGAGCAGCAGCGCGACGGCGCGGCGGTCCCCGAGGACTTGTCGCATGGGTGGGCTCTCCGTGATCGGTGCGGGGGGTGGAGGGCGTCGGACGTGTCCACCCCCCGCGCGGCGGTGGTCAGTTGCCGCTGGCGTCCTGGACGAGCTTCATGAACTCCTGGCCGGTCAGGTCGCCGGTGGCGAGTCCGCCGCCGTTGCTCTGGCTGACCGTGGTCGCCTCCGGCGAGAAGAGCGCCTCGAACCACAGCACCGAGCTGGGGGCGTCGGCGATCGTGTCCTGGACGAGGGTGGTGAGGTCGCTCTGGCCCTCGGCCTTGGTGACCTCGAAGCCGGTGACCTGGCCGAACTCGTCCAGGGCGGTCTGTCCGTAGTTCTCTGCGACGCAGCCGAGCCAGTCCTTCTGAGCCTTGCCGTACTGCGCGGTGGTGAACATGACGGGGATGCCGACGTTGGCGGGCACCGCGTCGATGCTGCCGGCGCCCCCCTCGACCGCCGGGAACGGTGCGAAGCCGATGTTGTCGACGCCGATCTGGTTCTGCTCGGGGTCGTTGAAGTTCGCCACGGCCCAGGAGCCCATGTAGAGGAAGGCGCCGTTGCCGGTGAGGAACTGGCTGAGCGAGGTGTTGTAGTCGATCGACCCGGCGGCGTCGCCGAAGTAGCCCGCGCGCCCCAGGTCCGCGACGGCGTCGGCAGCCGCGACGTACTCCGGGTCGGTCAGGGAGGCCTCCCCGTCGGCCACCTTCTGCAGCGCGTCAGGACCGAGGTCACGGAAGATGTAGTTGCCGACGAGGCGGGTGACCGGCCAGCCGTCCTGGCCGGCGGCGATGAACGGCTGCACGCCGGCGGCGTCCAGCTTCTTGGCCGCGGCGACGAGGTCGTCCCAGGTCTGCGGCGGCTCGATGCCGTTGTCGGCCAGGATCTGCTTGTTGTACCAGAAGCCCTCGATGTTGAACTCGCTGGGCAGGGCGTACAGGTCGTCGGACCCGTAGAGCGCCTTGATGGTGGACTCCGCAGCGGGCAGGACCTTGTCCTCGACGCCCAGGTCGGCGAGCTCCTCGCTGAGGTTCACCACCTGGCCCGCGTCGATGAGCTCCTGCATCATCGTCGGGGTGCCGCCGGCCATCGACATGTTGGACAGGGCGTCCTGGCCCGCGAGGAGCTGGATCTGCTGGTCCCAGTTGGAACCGTCGATGGCGTCCGGCGTGAGGGGGGCCGCGTCGTTCTCGGCGGAGCACTGGTCGGCGGCGAGCGACTTGAGCGTGCCGACGATGGTGGTGTTGTCGTTGGAGCCGAGGTAAGTGAACTCGTCGCTGCCAGCGCCGGCGCCGCCGCCGGAGTCGCTGCCGGAGCAGGCGGTCAGGGCGAGCGCGGAGATGCCTGCGGTCGCGACGGCCGCGGTGAAGCGGCTGACTCGCTGGGTAGTGAACACGTTTCCTCCTTGAAAGGGTCCATCTTGGAGCGCTTCATCGCGGCGCCAGACGGTGTTCTTGAACCGCTTCAATGCTGATTCGAAGCGCGACGTTGAATCGCTTCAGTGACACGATGGCGGAGAGGTCCGCCGGCTGTCAATCGTTCGTTGCCCGATCGTTATCCGGGCGCGGAGCGCACGGTGATCGCTTGCCGCGCCGCCCAGCCCACCGTGCTGGGGCGAGCGATGAGCTGCGGCTGGCAGGTCACGAGTCGGTGCCGGTGCCCGGACGACGTCGCGGCGTTCATCTCCTCGAGAAGGAGCTTGGTCGCCTCCCGGCCGATCTCCTCGCCCGGTTGGCGCACCGTCGACAGCGGGATCGTCGAGTCCCAGGCCGCGCGGTTGTCGTCGTAACCGATGATCGCGAGGTCCTGGGGGACGCGCAGGGACGAGCCCACGAGGACCGACTGCAGGACGCCCAGCGCCAGCAGGTCCGCCGCCGCCACGACCGCATCCGGTCGCAGGTCCGCAGTGCGTGCGGCGATCTCGTCACCCACACGCCGGCCGTCCTCCACGCGCACGTCGTGGGTCCGTTCGACCTCGAGCGAGACGCCGGGATGCTCGGCGACGGCGCGCTCCACGCCGGCCAGCCGGTCGCGTACCGGCACGAGCTCGGTGGTCCCGGCGAACAGCAGCCGGGTGCGGCCCTGCTCGATGACGTGCGAGGCGGCCAGGTACCCGCCGAGCTCGTTGTCCGGAACCACTGAGCAGATGTCCGAGTGGTCCCCGGGGGCGTCGACCAGGACGACGGGCAGTCCGCGGGCACTGTGGTGCAGGTCCTGGGTGGATCCGTGGTTTGCCGCGATGAGGATCCCCGCGACACGTTCCTCGACGAACAGGTCGAAGTAGGTCCGCTGCTTGTCCTCCGACAGGTCCGAGTTGGCCAGCAAGAGGTTCAGGCCCGCCGTCCCGGCCGCCTCCTCGGCGCCGCGCGCGATGTCGAGGAAGTAGGAGTTGGACAGGTCGATGATGACGAACCCGAGGGTGGTGCTGCGCCCGGCGGCCAGCGAACGCGCCACCCCGTTACGGACGAACCCGAGGCTGGCGATGGCGGCCTCGACGCGTTCGCGTGTCGCGGGGGCGACGCGGGCGGTGCCGTTGAGCACGTTGGAGACGGTGCCCATCGACACCCCGGCCGCGCGCGCCACGTCCGAGATGCTCGGCGCGTGCCTCGTGCCCACCGTCGCTCCTTCGCCCACGTGCTCTCCGTCGTCGTCACGAAGATTACCCGCGCCTCGGCACACCGGACGGCACCATCCAGCAGTCGACGAGCTGTCCGAACCGGAGAGAGGTCAGCGGGCGGACCGCCCCTGCGCGGCGGACGTGCCGAGGTCGCTGCCCTCGAGCTCGTGCCCGTTCTTCACGGCGGCGGCCCACGTCGTGGTGTCGGCCACGCGAGCCCAGTTGGAGTGCAGGAGAGTCATGAGGGTCTCGTGCACCTGGCGGGCGGGCGCCGTGCCGGCCTCGTTGGCGAGGTCGACGGCGCCGGTCGCGTCGGAGAGCACCTCCACAGTGAGCCCGAGCGGCTCGGCGGCGGCCGCCGACGCGAGCACACAGTTGTTCGTCATGTAGCCCACCAGGGTGAGCGTGTCGACGTCGTGCTCGCGGGCCCAGGACTCCAGATCGGTGCCGGCGAAGATGCTCGAGTAGCTCTTCGTCACACGGGCGGCGGCTGATGCCGCTCGCCGCTCGATCTCGGGGTGCAGCTGCCAGGTCGCCGAGCCCGCGGCGAACACCGGCGAGCCGGCGGGCAGCTCGTGGCGGACGACGACGACGGGGACGTCCGAGGCGTCGGCGGCGTCGAGGGCCTCGAGGATCCGGGCGAGCGAGCCCTCACGCGGCGGGTACTGGACGGGTAGAGCTCCGCCGTCGAAGTACTCCTGCTGGGCATCGACGACGACGAGGGCGCGGCGGGGGACAGGCACGGGCGTTCTCCTTCGTGGGGCGGTGCGGCGCGAGGTCGCGCCGCCGCGTCCCACTGTCGTGGTCTCGGAGGCGCTACCGTGAGTGGCAGACAAGCACACTGTCGATGAAATCAGGACATGCCCATGCGAGTAGCCGTTCGTGCCTTCGACGGGATCACGGCGTTCCACCTGGCGTCGCCGCTGCTCGTGTTCGGCGAGGCGTCCCGCCAGCAGCCGGGGGCTGGCTGGACCACGACGGTCTGGAGCGACGACGCACGACCCGTGCTGACCTCGGAGGGCTTGTCGGTGGGAGACCTGCACGGACCGGAGGCGGCCGAGACCGCGGACCTGCTCGTCCTGCCCTCCTGGCCTGCCGAGTACCCCGATCCGGACGACACGCTCGTCGGCACGCTGCGCAGGGCGCACGAGCGTGGCGCAGGGATCGTCGGCCTGTGCCTGGGCGCGTTCCCCGTGGTCGCCAGCGGCGTGCTCGACGGGCGCACCGCGACCACGCACTGGGCCGCGGCGGCCGAGCTCGCGCGGCGCTACCCGCGGGTGGACGTCCGGGCCGAGGCGCTCTACGTGGACCACGGCGACGTGCTGACGTCCGCCGGGACCGCGTCGGGGCTCGACGCCTGCCTGCACGTCGTGCGCGAGCGGCTCGGCGCGGCGGTCGCCGCGGACGTCGCGCGGCGTCTGGTGATCGCGCCGCACCGCGAGGGCGACCAGGCGCAGTACATCGAACGTCCGCTGCCCGGCGACGACCCGGGCCCGCTCCACGACACCGTGACCTGGGCTCTGGAGCACCTCGACGAAGACCTGTCCGTCGACCGGCTCGCCGAGCGGGCGTGCATGAGCCCGCGGCACTTCTCGCGTCGCTTCGTCGAGTCGACCGGCATGACGCCCGCGCGGTGGGTCCTGGACCGCCGCCTCGACGAGGCGCGTGGACTGCTGGAGACCACGGGGCTCCCGATCGGTCGCGTCGCCGCAGCGTGCGGTTTCGCCAGCGTGGTCACGTTCCGGCAGAACTTCGCGGCACGGTTCTCCACCACGCCGACGTCCTACCGGACCAGGTTCGCGACCGCGGCGTCGTGAGCTTTCTTCCGGCCGAGGTGCCCCGGGGCGGCGGTCAGGAACGGCGACGCGCGCGCCTGGACCCGACGACGGCGGCGACGACCACCAGCAACGCCCCGGCCGTCATGATCGCGGCGCCGAGGCCCGCGGCCACCCACGGCAGGTCCACCGGGATGCCGAGGTGCACCGTGAGGCCGAGGATCCGCGAGAGCCCCCACGGCAGCACCATCATCTGGTCGTTCCAGGCCGTGAGGACCGTCTCCAGCCCGATGGCGCCGACCACGATCCCGCCGACCAGCACCGGAGCCGACACCGCGAGCAGCACGCGTCCGGCGGTGGCCGCCGGTCCGAGCCCGAGGGAGCGCAGCGCGAACCAGGCGGCGGCGACCACCCAGCAGAACGCCGCGAACGCGATCGTCACGTACACGGCGCGGGACGTCGGGTCCGCCCAGAGCCCGTACCAGTAGCCGCCCGGTCCGGTGAACGAGAGAGCGACCAGCAGGACGACGGTCCGCAGCACCGCGGCGCCTCCGACGGCGCCCGCCACCGCGAACGCGGCGCCCCGGCCGACGAGAGCCTGCAGCACCGCCACGAACAGGACCCAGGCGCCGAGCACGAGGACCAGGTGCACCCACCCCAGCGCCCAGGTGTACGCCACGCGGCTCAGCACCAGGGCGGCGGCGGGGAGCGTCCAGACCAGGACGCGGTCGGTGCGCGTCGCGGCCGCGGTCAACGGCGCGACCCGCCAGGGCCGGGTGGCGCCGAGCCACAGGGCGCGCAGGGCGGTGACGCCGCGCCCGGACCGCCCCCGGGCCAGCAGCCGCTGCCCGGGCTCGGTGCCCAGCAGCAGGGCGACCACGAGCAGGAGCCCGAGGACCCGCGCGACCCAGGACACCGGCAGGTCGCGGGCGGCGCGCTCGACGCCGAGGTCGGCCGCGGTGAACGTGTACGTGGGCAGGAAGAGGTCGTCGCCGTAGGTCTCGACGTGGTGGGCGCGGGAGGACTCGTAGGCGTCGCGCGCCGACGCCCACGCCCCGCGCGCGTCAGACGCTCCGGTGTCCAGCCAGCGGCCGTGCTGGAGGACGACGTCGCGGTAGTCGGCCAGGACCGTGAACAGGTCGACCTCGTAGTCCAGCGCCGCGAGGAACTGCTCGCGCAGGTCGGGGTCCCGCCACGTGGCCGGATCGGTGCCGGCGACCACGGCGCGCATCTGCTTCGCGACGTCGACGGCGGCGTGCCCCTCGGCCAGTGCGGCGTCCAGGTCGTCGCCGACGATCGAGGAGATCGAGTCCAGCGCCGCGGCGTCACCGGACAGGATGTCCCACTCGAAGATCCACATCATCGGCGGCGGCTCGAGGCCCAGCGCCCGCACCTGGTCGCGGGCGAACGCGCCGATGTACAAGCCGTGCCGGATCGCGTCGCGGGACTGCGCCATCGCCTCGCTGATCGCGGCGACGGTCTGCGGGTCGTCGGAGAACGTGGCGCGCGCCCAGTCGGCGGTGATCTCGCCCGGGTCGGCCTGGGGGTCGGCGGCCAGGCGCGCCGCCGCGTACGTGTTGAGGTCGTAGAGCTGCCAGAAGCCGGACTTGCGGTACAGCGTCATCGGCCCGGCCTTCCACGGACCGCCGTCCTGTGCCCACGCCCACACGCCTTCGAGGTGCGGGTTGACGTCCCGATAGTGCTGCAACGCCTGCTGGTAGGCGGACCCCAGGTCGTTGGGCAGCGCCCCGAACGCCTCGAACTCGCGTCGCGACTGGAGCTCGACGATCCGGCGCTGGTCACCGACCTCCAGCGTCGGGTTCAACGGCAGCCACGAGTAGAAGTCCCCGGCGACGTACTTGGTCGAGACCACGAGAGCGTCGGAGTCGATGCCGGCGAGCACCGCCTCGTACGAGTCCGGGTTGGTGTGCATGTCGCCCACCGCGCCCACGCCGACCGACCAGGACCGGAAGATCACGTCCTTGCCGTGCTCGTCGGCGACCCGGGTGAACGCGGTCAGCATGGCGCGCACCGACGCCGCGTCGGTCACGTCCAGCTCGGACCAGTAGTCCCAGCCGGGCAGGTCGTAGATGCGGCCCGCCTCGCCGATGCGGATCATGAGCCCGTCGACCGCCGGCATCGTGTCGAACACCTCGGCGAGCCCGGCGGCATACACGTCCCACAGCTCAGGATCGGTGGTGTCCAGGCCGTGCTCGTCGAGATAGGCCTGCAGGGGAGTGGTGAGCATGAGCATGTCGGTCTGCAGGTAGACGTCCATGCCTGCCTCGTCGGCGTCGGCCCACAGCCCGCCGAAGTCGCGCTGCATCGTCCTGGCGCGGGCGACGTGCTCGTCGGACCCGTCGTAGACGGGCTCGTCGAGGCCGTCGAACGTCACGTACTCGAGGAACCCCGGGACGACGACGCCCGTGAAGCCCTCGGCGAGCTGCGACCTGACGTACCCGCGGAAGTCGTCGGCGTCGTCGGCGAAGCTCGCCGGGTCCACGTAGGGCGCACCGGACACGATGCTGTCCGCGAACGACCCGCCGTTGTGGGAGTAGGGGTCGCCCTCGCGCCAGCCCTGCGGGTCCGGCTCGACTCCCGTGGCGCCCTTGTCGACCAGGCGCATGCTCATCGCCGGCGCCTGGACGACGCCGTCCTCCGCCGCGGGCCACGGGTCCGTCCCGGTGCGGACGCGGTCGGCCAGGGTGTACAGCCCGTGGGCCGCGCCGTCGTCCGTGGTGGCCTCGAGGAGCCAGCCGTCGCCGGTGCTGGTCAGGCGGGAGGTCTCGTCGCGCCTCCCCGACGTCGCGCCCTGGGTCTGCGGCGCGGGCGGCAGGTCGACGCCCGTCGTCACGGTCAGGACGCCGGTCCCGGCGCCCGGTGACTCGCTCCCCGCCGCGGAGGTGTCGGCGTCGTGCACCGCCACGGCCGCGGTGCCGCGCGCCGCGAGCGCGTCCACGACGGCGTCCGCCGCCAGCGTGAGCTGGAGCCGGTCCGCGGTGCGGACCTCGGAGATCTTCGGCGGTGCCGCGGGGGCGGTCGCGGGGGCCGCCTGCGGGTGCTCGGGCGCAGGGGAGACCCGTTCGGCCGAGACCGCGAGCAGACCGGCGAGCTGCGTCGCGACGACGAAGCCGAGCACGAGCAGGACGACGGCGGTGGCGGCCGCGTGCCAGGGGCGCCGGCGCGCGCCGGGGCGAGGGACAGGAGACACGGCGTGAGTGTAGGTGACCCAGGTCACAAGCCGGGCCGGTCGGCATACCCGGGGCCGACTGACGGGCCAGGGGCCTCGGGCACGCCCCCTGGGGGTCCGGCCAGGGACGCCCCCTGGCGCCTTCCCCGTGGCTCCGGAGGGAGTCTCGGAGAGCGGGGGACGACCTCCGCGTCACCCAGGAGGGAAGGCCCCATGCCCGTCATCCGCTTTCAGCTCGACTCCTCGCTCAGCGCCCCGGAGGCCTTCGGGGTGCTGACCGACTTCACCGCCGCTCGGCCGGACGCCTGGCCGACGATCGACGCCGACCACTTCGAGGTCCACGCCCTCGGCGCGAGCTGGGCCGACGTCACCGAGGGCACCGCGTCCGCGTGGGAACGCGCGCACTACGAGTGGGACGCCGACGCCGGCCGCGTCGACATCACGACGCTCGACTCGAAGGTCTTCGGCCCCGGCGGCGGCTGGGTCTTCCAGGTCACCCCGACCGCCTCGGGCTCCCGCATCGACGTCGAGCTCACCCGGCACCCCGAGTCCCTCAAGGGCAGGCTGCTGGCCGCGCTCCTGCCCCTCGTGGCGCCGGCGTCGCTCCGCAAGTCGTTCAGCGGCCCGCTGCACGCCGTCGCCTGACCTGCCACCACCGATCGCCCACCACCGATCACCCACGACCTACCACCCGTCACCGGCGGCACGGCCGCCGCGACTGAGAGGAACGACCCCATGTCCGAGATGAACCCCGCCCCGGAGCGTGTCTGGCTCGTCACCGGGAGCTCCCGCGGCTTGGGCCGCGCCGTCGTCGAGGCCGCGCTCGAGCGCGGCGACGTCGTCGTCGCGACCGCCCGCCGCACGGACGATCTCGCCCCCTTGACCGAGCGCTTCGGCGACCGCGTGCTGCGCACCCCGCTCGACGTCACGGACCCCGAGGCGGCACGGGCCGCCGTCGCCGCCGGGGTCGACCGTTTCGGACGGCTCGACGTCGTCGTGAACAACGCCGGCTACGCCGACAGCGCGGCGATCGAGGAGATGCCCGAGGACGTCTTCCGACGCCAGATCGAGGCGAACCTGTTCGGCGTCGTCAACGTCACCCGGGCCGCGCTGCCCGTGCTGCGCCGACAGCGCTCCGGGCTGTTCCTCCAGCTCTCCTCGGTCGGCGGCCGAGTCGGCGGCACGCCGGGCATGGGGGCCTACCAGGCCGCGAAGTTCGGTGTCGAGGGGTTCTCCGAGGTGCTCGCCGCCGAGGTCGCTCCCTTCGGCGTGCGCGTCGTGATCGTCGAACCGGGCGCCTTCCGCACCGACTGGCAGGGCGGCTCGATGCAGCGGTACCCGGCGGGTGCCGACTACGCGGCGACCGTCGGCGCGATCAACGACCTGCGCGCCGAGACCGACGGCACCCAGGCCGGGGACCCGGCACGGGCCGCCGAGCTGCTCGTGAGCCTCCCGGAGCGGCCCGACCTCCCGCTCCGGCTGCCGCTCGGCTCCGACGCCGTCGAGCGCGCGCTCGCCGGCGACCGGCGCCGCATCGACGAGACGACGGCGTGGGCCGACGCGAGCCGGAGCACCGACTTCGCGGTGCTGTGACCATGCCCGCGACGACCCGGTCCCGCCTGGGGCGGGTGCTCGTGCCGGGCACGGCGGTGCCCACGCGGGCCGGGGACCGCACGACGCCGTTCGAGATCTTCTTCGACCTCGTCTTCGTCTTCGCCCTCACCCGGGTCGTCGCGCTCGTCGAGGCGGCGCCCGGGGCGGCCGCGCTCGGACGTGGGCTCGTGCTGCTGCTCATGCTCTGGTGGTCGTGGTGCGCGTTCATCTGGCTCGGCAACCAGGTGCGCCTCGACCGGGGGTTCGTGCGGGTCGGGATGCTCGTCACGATGGCGGCCCTGTTCGTCATCGGGCTCGTGGTCCCCGAGGCGTGGGTGGCCCGCCCGGGCGGTGTCGCGCCCGCGGTCGTCCTCGCGATCGCCTTCACGGTGGTGCGCGCGTGCTACGTCGTGCTCCTCGTGGCGGTGGCCTGGCGACGCCGTCGGCTGCGCACGCAGATCCTGCTCGACCTCGTCCCGCAGTCGCTGTCGATCGGCCTCCTGTTCGCCGGTGCGCTGCTCGGGGGAGGGTGGCAGACGGCGCTGTGGGCGAGCGCGTTCGTCGTCGACTTCGGCGGCGGGCGGTCCGCGTCGCGGTACCGCGGCTGGCGGGTGGGCAGCGCGGGGCACCTCGCCGAGCGGCACGACCTCGTGCTCATCATCGCGCTGGGCGAGACCGTGCTCGCCACCGGCGCCCGGGTCGACCCGTGGACCTCCGACCCCGCCGCGCTCGGCGTCGTGCTGCTCGGCTTCCTGCTGACCGTGAGCCTGTGGTGGGCGTTCTTCGGGAGGCTCTCGGGCGAGGCGGCCCGCGCCCTGGAGAGCTCGGACCACTCCCGGCGTTCGGCGCTCGCGCGTGACGGGTACACGTTCGGGCACCTCCCGATCGTGGGCGGCGTGGTCCTGGTCGCCCTCGGCGTCGCCCTCCTGCTCGACGACGTCGCGGGCGCGCCGGGCGCACCCGCCGACGGGTTCGCCGTCGCCGTCCTCGCCGGGGGCGTCGTGAGCTTCCTGCTCGGCCTGGAGACGTTCCGGTGGGTGCTGCTGGGCAGGTGGCGGCCCGAGTCGGCGGTCGCTGCTGCACTCGTGCTCGCGACCGCCGCCGCGTCGCCGTGGCTGGCGGCCTGGACCGTGGCCGCCGCGGTCGCGGGGATCGTCACGGTCGCAGCCGCCGTCGTCGGGGGAGCGCCGCCCCGGACGAAGCGAGGGGGAGCGCCCGCCCCGTCAGCCGGACGCGACCAGCGCGTCGCGCAGGGCCGTCGCCAGCTGTCGCCGTGACGTGATGCCGAGCTTCCCGAACACCTTGCGCAGGTGCCACTCGACAGTCCGCGGGCTGAGGAAGAGCTGGGCCCCGATCTCCGGGTTCGTGCTCCCGGTCGCGGCGAGGCGCGCGATCTGGCGCTCCTGCGCCGTCAGCTCGTCGACGGGGCCGGTGGCCGACCGGTGCACGACCTCCCCGGTCGCGGCCAGCTCCCGCGCGGCCCGCTCCGCGAAGGCGTGGGCACCGAACCGGACGAGCTGCTCGTGCGCCTGGCGAAGGACGTCGCGGGCCTCGACACGCCGGTTCTGGCGGCGCAGCCATTCGCCGAACAGCAGACGGGCCCGGGCCTCGGCGGTACCGACCCGGGTGCGGCCGAGGGCGTCGATCGCGGTGCGGTAGAGCGCCTCGGCGTCGCCGTCGTCGGCGAGCAGCGCGGCCGACCTGGTGGCGAGGCCGACGGCCCAGTCCGTCCCCGTCGTCGCGGCGATCTCCTGGAGGCGGGCTGCCGCGGGCCGGCCCTGCTCGGGGACGCCCGCGCGCACGGCGGCCTCGACGTGCTCGGGAAGCACCCAGGCGGCGAGGCCGATGTCGAACGGGTGGCCGTCCGCGCCGGCCGTGGCGGCGAGCGCCTCCGCGTAGCGGGCCCGGGAGTTGTGCAGGACCCCGCTGTGCAGCACGTCCGAGAGCCGCCACTGCGCCTCGCCGCGTTCGGCGACCCGGCGCGCCACCGCGGCCGAGGACTCCTGCTTCGCCGCGTCGTCACCGCGGTAGGCGGCGAACCAGCCGGCCCGGTCGGGGCCTTCCGGGACGTCGCTGGCGGCCATGATCTCGCGGAGGCCGCCGTAGAGCTCCTCGGCGTCGGCGATGCGGCCGCTCATGAGCAGGATCGGGTAGTGCTCCGACATCGCCATGGCGAGGGTCGAGAACGCGCCGTCCTGCTGGCAGGCGTCGACGAACTCGGCCGACGCGTCCGCGTACGTGGCGTCGTCGAGGAGCACGCGGGCGACGAGGCAGGTGAGGGGGAGCCAGCGCATCGCGCCTACCTCCTGGCTGACGTCGGCCCCGTACCCCCGCATCGGGTCGGTGTCCCCCTCGTCGGTGTCCGCGTCGAGCGAGCGCAGCGCGGTGAGCGCCGCGCGCAGCATCGGTGCGGCCGGACCGTAGCCGTCGAGCGCGAGGACGGCGAGCCCGCGCAGCGCCTCGCGCGCGGCGCGCGACCCGGGGCTGAGGGGCGCGGTGGCGTCGGCGGCGAGGATGCCGTGCGCGACCTCCGGGATGCCGGTGCCGCGGGCGGCGGAGCCGGCGAGGACCGCGGCGATGAAGGCGTTGGCGTAGGTGACCGTCGCGGCGTCGCCGTCGAACGGTGCGAGCCGGTTCGCGGCGTCGAGCAGCAGCTGCGCGCCGTCGCGGCCGGGGGAGACGTAGAACTGGACGTGGCCGCGGACGAGGTCGACGCGCGCCTGCTGGTGGGCGTTGAGCAGCTCGGGTTCCACGCGGTCGACGAGTCGTTGCGCCTGCTGCATGGAGCCGGCGCGGAGGGTGTCCTCGGCGGCCATCAGCATCCGGCGGGAACGCATCGTGCGGTCGGGGGTCAGCTCCGCCCCGCGGACGTGGAAGCTCGCCGCGGCGACGACCCCGCCGCGCACCCGGGCGCGGTCGGCGGAGCGCACCAGCTCGGCGGCGACGTCCTCGTCGAAGCCGAGGGTGCTCTCGGCGAGGTGCCAAGCCCGCCGGTCGGGGTCGAGCGCGGGGTCGGTCGCCTCGGCGATCGCACGGTGCGCGGCGCGCCGGTCGGCGGCCGGCTCGGCGGCGACGACGGCGGAGCGCACGAGGGGGTGCCGGAAGCGCAGACGTGCGCCGAGGTCGAGGAGGTTCTCCTCGATGGCGGGGGCGAACGCGGCGGCGTCCAGGCCGAGCGAGGCGGCTGCGGCGAGCACGAGCGTGGGGTCGCCCACGGGCTCGATGGCGGTGACGAGCAGCAGCCGCCGGGTGTCGGCGGGCAGCCGCTCGATGCGGCGCCGGAAGGCGTCCTCGAGCTGGGCGCTCACACCCATCCGGCCGTGGGGCGCGGGCGGGGCCGCGAACTCCCCGGCGCCGCGCCGGAGCTCGACGAGCGCGAGCGGGTTGCCGCGCGACTCGGCGACGATGCGTTCGCGCACGGCCGCGTCCACGGGGCCGGCGACGACGCTGGCGAGCAGCGTGCGCGCGTCGGCGTCGTCGAGCGGGCTGACCACGAGGTCCTCGATCGCGGCGAACCGCTCGTCGACGGGCTCCCGGACGGCGAACACGATCCCGACGGACTCGGCGACGAGGCGCCGCGCCACGAACGCGAGCACCTGGGCCGAGGCCTGGTCGAGCCACTGCGCGTCGTCCACCAGGCACACGAGCGGGCGGGTCTCGGCGGCATGGCTGAAGAGGCTCAGCACCGCCAGGCCGAGGACGAACCGGTCCGGGGCGGGCCCGGAGCGCAGGCCGAGCGCGACGCCCAGCGCGAGCGCCTGCGGTTCCGGGAGGGAGTCCAGGCCCTCGAGGACGGGCGCGCACAGCTGCTGGAGGCCGGCGAGCGCCAGCTCCATCTCGGACTCGACGCCGACGGCCCGCAGCACCCGGCAGCCGGTCGCCTGCGCGGCGACCTCGTCGAGGAGGACCGTCTTGCCGAGCCCCGCCTCGGCCCGCAGGACCAGGGCCCGGCTCTCGCCGCCACGGACGCTGGCGACGAGCCGGCTGAGCCGCTCGCGCTCACGACGACGCCCGATCAGGGCCGGGCCGTGCGCGCTGGGCGTCATGGTCGCAGAGCCTAGCCGCAGGCCACGGGCGGGGCGGCGGGTGCCCGCGGGCACGTCGGTGCGGACGTCGGGGTGGAGGTCCGGGCCGTCGGGCACGGCGGCGTGCGGGTCACCGTGGTTCACGGGCCGTCCGGGTGAACTCGGCCGTGGCGACCCGCCACCGGCCCTCGTCGAGCCGGTAGGCCAGGGCGAGGGAGCCCGCGCCGTGCCGGGCAGGGCTCTCGCCGTCCGGGTAGAGGGTGTCCTCGACGGACCAGGTCCCGTCGGCGCGGTCGTCGGCGAGGACGTCGAGCTCCTCGTCGGACGACTGGACGACGAGCCGCCCCGGTCCGACCGCGCGGTCGATCGCGGCCCCGATCCCCGAGCTGGCGGCAAAGCAGCCGAGCTCGCCGTCGGGACCGTAGGCGCGGAACCGGCCGTCGGCGGTGAACACCGCCTCCAGCTCGGCCCAGTCACGGGCGGAGGCGGCGCGGCAGAGCCGGGCCTGCACGCGGCGCAGCTCCTCGAGCACGAGCAGCCGGTCGAGGGGCGCCAGCGGGTCGGTCATGCGAGTCCCCGTCGTGCGGTCGTGGTGCGGTGGATCATCGGAGTCCCTTCGAGTACGGCGTCTGGCGTCAGCCGGGTGTGAGCGGGCGTCTGGCCCGCTTTCGGTCGTAAGTCGGGCCAACCGCCCGCTCACAACCCCGCCAGCGTCGCGCTCGCCGCCGTGCGGGACACCAGGGGAACACCCTGGTCGGCACCCTGGGGTCGCCGCCGCGCGGCGCGCAGGGCCGCGCCTCGGCCGGACGCCGGGCCGCCGGTCGGACACCAGGGCCTCACCCAGTGCCCGACCCAGTACCTCACCCGGTGGTCGTCCAGGGGGTGACACCGGCGCCTCGGCGTGGGCCCGCACGCGACGGTGGCTGCCATGCACACCACCACACCACCGCCCCGCAGCCCGCGTGCGACCGCTCGTGCCGCGCTCGCCGCCCGCCCCGCTGCTGCCCACCGCGCCGCCACGCGCGTCCTCGCCGTCCTCGGCGCGCTCGCCGTGCTGCTCGCCTGCTGGGGTTCGCTCCTGCCGCCGGCGCACGCTGCCGCACGTCCCGCACCACCGGTCACGCCGGTCGTGCACGTCGACTCCGGCGACCTGCACGGTGCCGCGACGTCGGCCGGCCTGGAGTTCCGCGGCGTGCCCTACGCGGCGCCGCCGACCGGCGAGCTCCGGTGGAAGCCGCCGCAGCCGGTCAGCCCCTGGTCCGGCGTCCGTGCGGCCACCGCGTACCCGCCGGTCTGCCCGCAGGCGCCGCCGAGCCCGAACGGCCAGAGCGAGGACTGCCTCTACCTCAACGTGACCGTGCCGTCCGGCACCGCCGCCGACGCGAAGCTCCCGGTGATCGTCTGGATCCACGGCGGCGGCTTCGAGCTGGGGGAGGGCGCGGACTACGAGGCGTCCGACCTCGCATCCCACGGGGCCGTCGTCGTCACGATCAACTACCGGCTCGGGCTGCTCGGCTTCCTGTCCCACCCCGCGCTGGCCGACCGCGGCGGCGCCAGCGGCAACTACGGCCTCATGGACCAGCAGGCGGCACTGCGCTGGGTGCACCGGAACATCGCCGGCTTCGGCGGTGACGCCAAGAACGTGACGATCGCGGGCCAGTCGGCCGGCGGGCTGTCGGTCGCGATGCACCTGGCCTCACCGGGCGCCAAGGGGCTCTTCCAGCGCGCCGTGATCCAGAGCGGGGCGTTCGCCCCGGTGCAGAAGACGCTCGCCCAGGCGGAGAAGGAGGGGGTCGCGTCGGCGGCGGCAGTCGGTTGCGCCGATCAGGACGCGGACCAGACCCCCGGACAGACTGCCGACTGCCTGCGGCACGTGCCCGTCGAGACCCTGGTCGCGCACCAGCCGCTCTCGATCACGCCCGGCGTCGTCGACGGCGCCGTGCTGCCGCGGTCGGTGGGCGACGCCATCGCGACCGGGCGCTTCCACCGGGTGCCGATCCTCAACGGCGTCAACACCCAGGAGAACCGCATCTTCACCACGCTCGGCCTGAGCGTGACCCGCGGCGCCACGGCGGTCCTGCCCGGCCCGGTCGACGCGTCGAGCTACGAGTCCACCATCGCCACGAACTTCGGGGTCGACGCGCGGACGGCGTCGTTCATCGCGAAGGCCTACCCGCTGTCGCGGTACGCCTCGCCGGCGCAGGCGTTCAGCGTGCTCAACTCCGACGCCAACTTCTCCTGCCCCGCGTTCGCGCTCGACGGCGCGGCGTCGGCGTGGGTCCAGACCTACGGGTACGAGTTCAACGACGCCGAGGCACCCCGCCTGTTCGCGCCCGACACGCTGGGCGCGCCGTACGCGGCGACGCACCAGTCCGAGCTGGCCTACCTGTTCAACCAGCCCAACGCCCCGCTGCCCGGCCAGCTCTCGCCGTCCCAGCAGCAGCTCGCCGACACCATGCAGACCGCATGGGTCCAGTTCGCCCGGACGGGGTCCCCGACCACCGCCGCCACGCCCTGGCCGCGGTTCGACCTCCGCAGGCAGCAGATCCTCTCCCTCGACGACCCGGCACCGACGGTCGAGCGCGGGTTCGCGGCCGACCACCGGTGCGGCGTCTGGGCCGCGGTCGCCCTGTTCGGCTCGCACTGACCGCGCCGCCACCCGCATCCCACGACCCGCACCCCACCACCCGCAACCCACCACCAGGACCGAGAGGCCACGTCATGATCGACAGAAGATCGTTCCTCCGCACCACCGGTGTGCTCGCCGCGGCCGGAGCCGTCGGCTCCCAGGCCGGCCCCGCGATCGCCGGCCCGCCCGCCACCGGCCCGTCCGCGCAGGTCCCCGTGCTGCCGGTCCGCCCGGCATTCCCCGAGATCAAGCAGGTGAGGGCCGGCGAGCTCGACGTGGGCTACGCCGAGCTCGGCCCCGCGCGAGGGAAGCCGGTGATCCTGCTGCACGGCTGGCCGTACGACATCCACAGCTTCGCCCGGGTGGCACCCCTGCTCGCCGACCAGGGGTACCGGGTGATCGTGCCCTACTTCCGCGGGCACGGGACGACGACCTTCCTGTCCACCCGCACCTTCCGCAACGCCCAGCAGTCCGTCATCGCGCTGGACATCATCGCCCTGATGGACGCGCTGCGGATCCGGAGCGCGGTGCTCGCGGGCTACGACTGGGGCTCGCGCACCGGCGACATCATCGCCGCGCTCTGGCCGGAGCGGGTCCAGGCCCTCGTGTCGGTGACGGGCTACCTGATCACCAACCGGGAGGCCAACGAGGAACCGCTCCCGCCGGCCCTCGAGTGGGCCTGGTGGTACCAGTACTACTTCGCCACCGAGCGGGGTCTGCGCGGACTGAACAACCCGCAGTACCGCGACGAGCTGGCCCGGCTGGTGTGGACGTTCAACTCGCCCACCTGGTCGTTCGACGCGGCGACCTTCGCCCGGACCGCAGCGGCGTTCACCAACCCGGACTACGCCGCGATCGTCGTCCACAACTACCGCTGGCGGCTCGGCCTCGCGCCCGGCGACCCGAGGTACGACCGGCTGGAGAAGCGCCTGGCCGCCGGACCCACGATCGGCGTGCCGACGATCACGATCGACGGCGCGGACGACCCGTTCACCCCGGACGGCGACGGTGCGCGATACCGCGCCAAGTTCGTCGGCCCCTACGACCACCGGACCTTCGCCGTCGGGCACAACGTGCCGCAGGAAGCGCCGGAGAAGTTCGCGCAGGCGGTGGTCGACGCCACCGGCCTGTGACCCGAGCCCCCTGTGCCTCCAGGTCCGGACGGAGCCCCGTCCGGACCTGGACGCGCGCCGAGGACCGCACGGGCGGGACGGCGTTCGCGGCCGCACTGGTGGTGAGGGCGGTGCGGGGGTACAACGAAGCCATGGGCACGGTGCGCGTCTACCTCCTCGACGACCACGAGCTGGTGCGCCGAGGGCTGCGGGGCCTGTTCGAGACCGAGGACGGCTTCGAGGTGGTCGGAGAGTCCGGCTCGGCCCCCGAGGCGATGCGGGACATCCCGCGGTGCCGCCCGGACGTGGCGCTGCTGGACGTGCGCCTGCAGGACGGGTCGGGCGTCGAGGTGTGCCGCGAGCTGCACTCCTCGATGCCCGGGCTGCGCGCCCTGATGCTCACGTCGTACGACGACGACGAGGCGCTGTTCTCGGCGATCATGGCGGGGGCGTCCGGGTACCTGCTGAAGGTGATCGCCGGCTCGGACGTGCTCGACGCGGTGCGCCGGGTCGCGGCCGGCCAGTCCTTGATCGACCCCGCGCTGACGTCGCGCGTGCTCGAACGGCTCCGCGCCGGGCCCGCCGAGGCACCGGCGCTCGCGGCACTGAGCGAGCAGGAGCACAAGGTGCTGACGCTGATCGCCGAGGGGCTGACCAACCGGCAGATCGGGGCGCAGATGTTCCTCTCCGAGAAGACCGTGAAGAACTACGTGTCCAACATCCTGACGAAGCTGGACCTGGAGTCGCGGACCCAGGCCGCGGTGCTCGCGACCCGGCTGCTCGGCGGGTCGCAGGGTGCGGCTCCGGGTCGACGGCCCGTCTGATCCTGGCGGCCCTCAGGTCTCCTGGGTCGTCCCGTCGATCGGGACCCGCCACGTCAGGACGCTGCCCCGTGGCTGTCGCGGCGTGAGCTCGAGGGTGCCGCCCAGCTCCGCCGCGCGGTCGGCGAGGTTGACCAGCCCGCTGCGCGCCAGCGCCGGGTCGAAGCCGACGCCGTCGTCGCTGATCGAGCAGGTCAGCTCGTCCGGCCCGGCCTCCACGGTGACCCAGACGCCGTGCGCGGCCGCGTGCCGGGACGCGTTCGAGAGCCCCTCGCGCAGCACGGCGACGACGTGGTGGTGCAGCACGGGGTCGACCATCGTGTCCACGGGGCCGTCGACCCGCAGGAGGGGGGCGGGGTCGAGCACGCGGGCGTACTCCGCCACGACGGCCTGGATCTTGGCCCGCAACGAGTGCGACTGCCCTCCCACGGTCCGCAGCCCGGCGATCGACTGGCGTACCTCGCGGATCGTCTCGTCGAGGTCGTGCGTCACGGTGCGGAGGCGTTCCTGGACCGCGGGCGGCGCCTGGCGGTCGATCGCCTGCAGCTGGAGCCCGAGGGCGAACAGGCGTTGGGTCACGCCGTCGTGCAGGTCGCGTGCGATGCGGTTGCGCTCCGCGAGGACGGCGATCTCCTGCTGCATGGCCCGCGTGTGCCGTCGCTCGAGGACGAGGGATGCCTGGGCGGCGAAGTTGGCGACGAAGTCGGAGTCCTCGCCGAGCGGTTCCGCGTACCCGCGGGTCGGGAACACGATGACGAGCGCGCCCCGGGTGAGCGTGTCGACGGACAGCCGGGTCATGACGGCGTGGCCGCCGCCCGGCAGGTCCGCCCAGCGCGTCTCGCTGCTGGCCATGGCGAGCATGAGGGCGGGGTGCAGCTGGGCGAGCGTGCGCCGAGGGTCCTCGCTCACGTCGCCGGCCGCCGCGCGGACGACGAACGTGCCGAGGGCGTCGGGGGAGGGGTCCGGGGCGATCGCCATCGCGGTCAGCCCGCCGGACGCGCGCAGCGCGGCGTGCAGGACC
Source organism: Isoptericola sp. NPDC057191 (assembly GCF_042670225.1). Taxonomy (NCBI): domain Bacteria; kingdom Bacillati; phylum Actinomycetota; class Actinomycetes; order Micrococcales; family Promicromonosporaceae; genus Isoptericola; species Isoptericola sp. NPDC057191. Next base: position 32,125 of record NZ_JBHUWC010000008.1, read on the forward strand.
GCGTCGACGGCCTCGTCGGTCCCTGCGGCTCGCAGCACCGTCGAGGGCACGGTGGCGACCGCCTCGAGCCAGCGTGCGCGACGCTCCGCGGTCATGAGCAGACGGGCGTGGTCGATGGCGAGGCCGGCGAGGACGGCGAGGGCGGTGACGGCGGCCTCGTCGTCGGCGGTGAACGTCGGTCCTGTCGTCTTGTCGGTGAGGTAGAGGTTGCCGAAGACGTGGCCGCGCACCCGCACGGGCAGCCCGAGAAAGGTGGTCATGGGTGGGTGCCCGGCGGGGAACCCCGTGGAGGACGGGTGGCGGGACAGGTCGTCCAGCCGCAGAGCCTCCTGGTGGACGATCAGGTGGCCGAGGAGCCCGCGGCCGGTGGGCAGGTGCCCGATCTGCGCACGCTCGTCGTCGCTGATGCCCTCGGTGACGAACTCGACGAGGTGGCGGCGCGAGCGTCCGATGACGCCGAGCGCGCCGTACCGGGCTCCCGACAGCGTGCACGCGGCTCGCACGACACCGTGCAGCAGGTCCCGCAGGTCGAAGTCGGCGGCGACGCCGCTGACCGCCTGCAGGATGGCGTCCTGCACCTCGGCCGAGGTCTTGTCCACGGCCACGAGCGTAGGCCGGTCCCCCCGCTCCGGTCGCGCGGGCGCGCGGCCCTCGGAGGCGGGGGGACCCTCGCGCCCCCTCACACCAGGACGGGCCAGCGCCGGACCAGGGACGTCTGCTGCCACCAGGCACCCAGGCCGAGCGTGCGTCCGGCATCACCGAGCGCGAGGGCGATCAGGACGAGCGCGTAGATCAGGTGGTCGTCCATGAAGGGGTTGTTCGCCGGCGGGAGCACGGCGGACCACATCAGCACGAGCATGAGCGCCCCGGCCACGGCGGCGATCCGCATGCCGATCCCGAGGATGAGGGCGACCCCGATCCCGAGGAGCCCGATCATGAAGACCCAGTCGACCCACGCCTGGCCGGCGAGGCCCTGGTAGAGGTCGGCGAACGGTCCGGCGGTCGCGTGGCCGAGGAAGCCCGCGGTGGGCTGTCCGCCGTCGAGCCAGGCGCCCTCGGGCGGTGTCTCGTGGCCGAGGCCGAAGAGCTTGTCGAGGAAGGCCCACAGGAAGATCCACCCGAGGCAGATCCGGATGACGGCGCCGACGTAGCGCAACGCTCGCCGTGCGGCAGGGGAGGTCCCGGTCGTGCTCTCGCCGACCGTGCCCGCGGACGCGGCCACCGGCGTCTCGTGGCGGCTCTGGAACGTGCTCATGATGACGTGCCTCCTGATGACAGGCCACCGACAGGTGCGGCGGCACGGGCTGGGGAAACGAAGCTGGTGACGGCGGCCGACCGCGTCCGGTCCACCGTGGCGACCTCGTCCGCCACCTCGGCGAGGGGACGGGGCGGGACGACCTCGACGGGGCATCGCGCGTGCTGGAGCACCGCCCGGGTCACGCTGCCGAGCACGGCCGCGACCATCCGCGAGCCCAGGGCACCGCCCCCGTGCCGGCCCATGACCAGCAGGTCGGCGCCGTCGGACCAGCGCACCAGGGTGTCGGCGACGTTGGCGTACTCGACGTTGCTCTCGTGGGCCACGCCGGGGTGCGCGCGGGCGGCCGCCTCGATCAGGCCGTCGATGATGTCGTGCGCCTGGACGCCCCACTCCTGCTGGACCGACCACTCGTCGACCAGGTAGCTGTAGAAGGGGTCCAGCCGCCAGCAGTGCACGATCTCGACCCGCGCGTCCCGCTGGGCGGCGAGGGCGAACGCGTGCTCCAGCACCTCGGCCGAGGAGCGCGACCCGTCGATCGCCGCCACGACGTGGTGCGAGCCGGGCTTCCGGACCAGGTCGCGCGGGACGCTCACCACCGGGCACAGTGCGCGAGCGACGACGCCGAACGTGGTGCTGCCGGTGAACATCCGCTCGACCACCGAGGTGGTGCGATGCCCGAGCACGACGAGGCGGGCTCGCTCCCCGGCAGCCGCGAGGACGTCGACCGCAGGACCGAGAGCCACCTGGAGCCGCGTGCCGACCGTGCCGTCCGACAGCTCCTCCACCCGGTCCCGGGCGTCGGCGAGGAGCTGGTGCCCGACGTCGACGAGGGGCTCACCGCTGATCAGCGGCAGCATCGGGCCGACCGGGACGATCTCGTGGATCGCGTCGATCAGCCACACGGAGCAGCCGTCACGCTCCGCCTGGCGCACGGCGAAGGCCAGGGCCCGCGCGGACTCCGGTGACCCGTCGATGCCGACCACGATCGGGCGGTCCGAGGGTGTGTGCGGCGGTGTGGCGCTCGGTGTGGTGCTCATGGTGGTGCTCCGGTCCCTGGCGTGGTCGTGGGCGTCGTTGCGGTCTCCACGGTGCTCCGGTCGTGGCGCCGTCGTCAGGGCCATGCGCCACCTCCGGCCCGGGACGTTCGGACCACGGTCCCGGGGACCACCGTCGGTTCAGGTGTCGGTCGAGATCGCGTCGTCGACGCTGCGGCGCCGGGTGCGCGGGGGCGTGGTGCCGTACCCGAGGCGCATGAGCATCTGCGGCGGCGCGTCGAGGGAGAGCGCCTGCCGCAGGTCGTGGCGGGTGGTGGGGTTCTCCAGCACGGTGGTCGCGAACGACGCGCGGACGAAGTAGGTGGTGGCCACCAGCAGCAGACGTTCGAGGGCCTGGCCGGCCGCGACCCAGTCGCGGGGCGTGTCGCCGGCGGTCACGAGGACCGCCATCGTCGAACGCTGCTCGAACCGGGCGTTGCCGGCGCTGGCGAGGAACCGGCGGACCGGTGCCTGGTCGTCGAACGTCCACGGGCCGAGCAGGTCCTGCGGGATGCCGTCGCGGCGGTCGGACGGCACCGCCGTCCAGGCCTTCTCCTCGTCGCGGGCCGTCGCGTCCTCGGCGGCCAGCGCCTCGGCGCGCCGCACCAGGGACATCACCTTGGCCCGGACGGGTTCCGACGGTTGGACGAGACGCAGCAGCGCGCCCTCGTCGTGCGCCGCGACCTGCATCGCCTGCAGGACGTCGGCGTCCAGCGGCTGGTCGTCGAACGGGCTGCGCGTCGTAGCACGGCGGGCGATCGCCACGGCCAGCTCGAGCTCGTCGATGTCGGGTTCGAGGCCCGGCAGGAGCTCGATCGTCGCGACGAGGAGGCGGTCCTCGCGGTCGGGCAGCACGGTGAGCACCGGCGTCAGCGACTCGCGCCGCGCCGCCATCCGGACGTTGAACAGGAACGCGCCGCAGCTGATGAGCATCTCGCGCCCGTGCGGGTCGCTGTGGCGCAGCTGCCGCGCCGGGTCGGCACGCACCGTGATGCGGTTGCCCCGGACCGTGACCTGCCACGGCTGCGTGTTGTGCACGCTCGGCGCGTGCGCACCCGCCCGCAGGATCCGCTCGATCCTGGCATCGAGGAGCTCCATGACCCCACCGTCCTCGCAGCGCTCGGCCGGCACCGGCCGTCGGGCGACGATCGGGGCGGCGCCGCCGGGGAGTGGCGGCGCCACCTCGCCAGCAGACCAGGGCACAAGGCGTCCCCGGTAGGGCAGGACGGCCCGGGCCGCCTGGTCCATCGGTCCCGCGCCAGTCCCGCCGTGACCTCAGGCGACGGGCGGTGTCGGGCGGCCTGGCGGCGGCGGCAGGACCCCGCGGCGGCGGGACCTTCGCCTCTGGTCGGTCCGCCGTCGGGCTCGCACGGTGATGCATGGGGGACATCCCGGCAGCACGACCGGAGACGAGGTCCGATGACCACGAGGGACGAGCGCATCGCGCGGATCGTCGCAGCGGGCTGCCGCGCGCCGAGCGTCCACAACACGCAGCCGTGGTCGGTGCGCGTCGAGGACCACGGCCACCTCACGGTGCGCGCCGACCCGTCCCGGCAGCTGGACCGCTGCGACCCGCAGGGGCGGGAGATGTTCATCAGCTGCGGAGCATTCCTGCTGAACCTGCGCGTGGGTGCGGCGCACGAGGGCCTCGACGCGCACGTCCAGCTCTCGCCCGACCCTGACGACCTCCTGCTGGCGGCGCGGGTCACGCTCGATGACCGCGGTGCGCCGAGCACCTTCGACCCGGCCCTCTTCCGTGCCCTCACGAGCCGTCGCACGGTCCGTGGCGGTGCGGCCGCGCGGCCGCTGCAGAGCCCCGACGTCGAGCGACTGCGCCGGGCCGTCGTGCTCGAGCACGCCGACGTCGTCTTCCTCGGCCCGCACGACGCGGCCCGAGGCCGCCTGGTGTCGGCCATGCGCAGGGCGGAGGCGCTCGCGCTCGGCGACGACGCCCTGCTCGCGCAGGACCGGAGCTGGCTCGGTGTCTCCCGCGACCGTGTCGACGGGGTGCCCGTCGACGCGATGGGCGGGTGGTTCCGGGAGTCCGTCGTCGATCAGCACTCCCTCGACCGCGACGTCGCCAGCGGGGCGCGCACCTTCGAGACCGGCGCGACGAGCGCCCTCCTCACGACCCCGCAGGACGGGCCGCGGCACTGGCTGGTCGTGGGCCAGGCCCTGGAACGGATGCTCCTGGTCGCCACGACACGTGGGATCCAGGCATCCTTCGCGACACGCGTGCTGGAGAACCCCGCGACGCGTGCCGAGGTCGAGCGGGCGTTCCACCTGGACTCCCGTGCGCAGGTGCTGCTGCGGTTCCGGTACGGCTCGGGAGCGCCCTTCACGCCGCGCCGCGAGCCCGACGACGTGATCCGCGCGGGCTCTCACGGGTCCCACGACCAGGGTGCGGCGCCGGACCGGGACGAGGACCGGACCGGGAGGTCCTCATGAGGTGGTCGCACGATGGATCTTCACGCCACGGGACTCCACACGATGGGCGTTCCCGCGGCGGGATCTCTGTGGTCCTCGCGCTCGCGTGCGCGATCGTCCTGGCAGGCGGGGGCCTCGTCCTCGGGCTCCTGGTCGCGGCCCCTCACGACGCGGGGACGGGGTGGACGTCGCAGTCCATGATGGTCCCGGCCCGCGCGGGAGGGGGCATGCTCGGGCCACCGGCGGGTGCCGGCGGCACCCGGCGCGGCGACGTCGCGGTCCAGGGCCAGCAGGTCCGGCAGATGCAGAGCTGGCTCCGGCAGTGGTATCCCGAGCAGCCCGTGGCGCAGTACCGGCCGATGATGCGCGACCTGACCAGGCTCTCGGGCGAGGACCTCGACCGCGCCTTCCAGCGGGACATGGCGCAGATGCGTCGCTGGCTCGTGCAGTGGTCCGGGCCGACCTCCGGCGGCTGCCGAGCCTGGCGTGCAGGACGGGCCCTTCCGCCCGTCCACGAACCGGCAGGAGGTCTACCGTGCTGGCCGCCGACATCATGACCACCGCCGTCGCCACCATCGGGCCGGACGACCGGGCCGAGGACGCCTTGCGCGCTCTCGGCGACCGGGCGATCACGGCCATGCCCGTCGTCGACCACGACGGCCGTCTCGTCGGGATCGTCAGCGAGGGGGACCTGCTGGCGAGCGGCGTCGCCCGGGACCCCAGGTCGACGCTGCGCCGGGACGCCGCAGGGGACCGCGGGCTCCCGTGGCCCACCGTCCGGGTCGGAGACGTGATGACGCGCCCGGTGGTCACCGCGGTGCCGAACCAGGACGTCGCGAGCCTCGTCGGCACCATGCTCGCCCGCGGCATCCACTCCGTGCCCGTCGTCCTCGGTGCGCGTGTCGTGGGGATGCTCAGCCGCAGCGACGTCGTCCGCGCGCTCGCGCGCACCGACGCCCAGATCGCCGCCGACGTGACGGCTCAGCTGCGTGGCGCCGGCCTCGACGGGTGCACGTGCGCGGTCGAGGACGGCACCGTGCGCCTGGTCGGCGGCTCCGCCGCGGACCTCCGGCTGGGGTCGTCGCTCGCGCGGACCGTCGCGGGGGTCCGCGCGGTGGTCACAGACTCTCCGGCCAGCTCTTGAGCACCTCGCCGAAGCGTTCCAGCACGAGCGGCGCGTGCTTCGGGACGCCAGTCAGCGGGACGACCTCCACCGGGGTGCCGGCGTGCCCGAGAACGGCTCGCGTCGTCGGGCCGAGGCGCCCCAGGTGCTCGAGGTCACGCCGGCGCCGGGCGAGCACCAGGACGTCCGCGCCCGCGGCGGCGTCGACGAGCTCTTGGGCCGGCCTGCCGGGGACGACGCCGATCTCGACCTCGACGTCCGGGAAGCTGTCCCGCCAGTCGGCCACGGTCGACTCGAGCAGCCGGGTGGCCGCCACGACCCACTCCCCGGTCACGGCCCGCTCGCGGTCCAGGGCCGCATAGGGGTCGGGCACCTTCCACACGTGCCTCACCTGCAGCAGCGCGTGCCTGGCGGCGGCGAGCGGGAACGCGTACGCCAGGACCTCTGCCGACGCGGGCTCGACGCCGACGAGGACGCGGCCGCGCTCCGAGGGCTGCCAGTCGCGGTCGACGACGGCGACGGGCACCGTCGCGCGCGCGGCCACGCCCGCGGTGGTGCTCCCGACGTACACCCGGTCGATCCCGTGCCGGGTCTCACGGCCCAGCACCAGGAGACTGCCCGGCGCGGCGGCGGCGACGAGCTCGGCCACCCGCCGGCCCTGGCGCAGCACCCCGTCCACGCGGAGGTCCGGTGCGGACTCCCGCGCGGCGGCGACCGCCTTGTCGAGGATCTCCCGCGCCACGTCGACGAGGGCTTCGCGCGGATAGTTCATGTACGGCATCGAGCCTCCCACCGGCAACGTGGCAGGAGCGACGTGGACGACCCGCAGGTCCGTCCTGCGTCGTCGTGCCTCGTGGACGGCGTACCGGACGGCGCCGGCACTGCGCTCCGTCCCGTCGACGGCGACGACGACCGTGGCCGGGTGTTCGGCGGCGTTCATGGCGTGGTCCTTCCTGAGGGTCGGGACGGCCAGGCGGCCGACCGCACGTCGTCAGGGACCTGGGGAGCGTCGACGGCGCTGTCGACGGGATGCCCCGACCTCGACGTCGAGGTCGTCCCCTGTCCGGTCGCGGTCACGCGTGGTGGGCGGTCCTGCTCTCGCTCGTCCACGGTCGTGTCCTCTCCGCTCGAGGTCGTCCGTCAGCCGTGCGGTGCTGCTGCACCGCGCAGGTCACGGGCGGGTGCGACACCTCCACGGTGGCACTGCCGGGGCCTCGCGGACAGTGCCGTTGGCCCCCCGCGGGCGGGCCGCAGTACCTGACGTGACCCGGTCCGAGGACCCTGTGCCGTCAGCCCGCCCGGCCGAGACGACCGGGGTGGGGGCGGCCTGGACGAGCTCGCCCCCGCCCGCGTGCCGCGCACCGTGGCCACGGTCGGCGCCGTGGGGCTACTGTCATGAACGGGCCAAGACGCGGCCTGCCGGGGTCACCCACGCGAGTGGAGGACGGACGATGACGACGGAACGACTGGCACCGGTCGGGCAGGGTCTGTCGCGGGGTGCGCGCTGCAGCATCGGCCGGTACCGGTACGACGTGGCTGCCGACCGGTGGTGGTGGTCGGACGAGGCGTTCCGCATCCACGGCTTCGAGCCGGGCGACGTGGTCCCGACCACGGCGCTGCTGCTGGCGCACGAGCACCCGGAGGACCGGGACCACGTCCGCCGGGTCCTCGAGCACGCGCGGGTCTCCGGCGAACCGTTCGCCAGCGTGCACCGCATCATGGACGCGAGCGGCACGGAACGCACCCTCGCGATCGTCGGGGAAGGGCGGCACGACGGCGGCGCCGGCGACGTGACCGAGCTGACGGGATTCTTCGTCGACATGACCGCCCCCGTCGCCCTGCGGGCCGACGCCCGCGCCAGCGCGAGCATCCGCGCGTCAGCGGCGAACCGCGCCGCGATCGAACAGGCCAAGGGGATCCTGGCGCACGTCCTGGGGGTCGGCATCGACGAGGCGTTCGACGTCCTGCGTCGGGCGTCCAACCTGGCGAACGTGCCGCTCCGCGCGCTCGCCCACGACATCGTCGATCACCTCACCGACGGCGACGGCGATGGCGACGCCTCGGTGGTCGCGGAGCTGCTGCGCCAGGTAGCGGGCGCACCGTCCGACGACGAGGAGGCCCGATGAGGGCGTTGACCATCGTGCCGCAGAAGGAAGGCTCGCTCGCGGTCACGGACGTGCCCGAGCCTCGGCCCGCCGACGGGGAGCTGCTCGTCGACGGCATCGCCGTGGGCGTCTGCGGCACGGACCGCGAGATCGCCGCCGGCGAGTACGGTGCACCACCGCCCGGGCGGGACCGGCTCGTCCTCGGCCACGAGTCCTTGGGCCGGGTCCGCAGCGCGCCGGAGGGCAGCGGGTTCACGGCGGGCGACCTCGTCGTCGGGGTGGTGCGCCGCCCCGACCCCGAGCCGTGCGGGGCCTGCGCCCGGGGACAGTTCGACATGTGTCGCAACGGCCGGTACACCGAGCGAGGGATCAAGGAGCTCGACGGCTATGCGAGCGAGCGCTGGGCGGTCGACCCACGCTTCGCGGTCCGCCTCGACCCCGCGCTCGAGGACGTCGGGATGCTGCTCGAGCCGACCACGGTCGTGGTGAAGGCATGGCAGCAGGTGCAGGCCGTGGGGTCGCGCGCATGGTTCGAGCCGCGCACGGCGCTCGTGACCGGAGCGGGGCCGATCGGCCTGCTGGCGGCCATGCTCGGCGTGCAGCAGGGCCTGGAGGTGCACGTGCTCGACCGGGCCACGGACGGACCCAAGCCCGGCATCGTGGCCGACCTGGGCGCCACCTACCACGACGACCCGGTCGACGAGGTCGCCGCGCGGATCCGCCCCGACGTCGTGATCGAGGCGACCGGAGCCACCTCGGTCGTCTTCGACGCGATCGCGGCCACCGGGACCTATGGCGTCACCTGCCTGACGAGCGTCACCTCCGCCGGCCGTCGGCTGCGCATCGACGCGGGCGCCGTGAACCGCGAGCTCGTCCTGGAGAACGACGCGGTCGTGGGCTCCGTGAACGCCAACGTCGACCACTACCGCGGCGCCGTGCAGGCGCTCGGACGAGCCGACGTCGGCTGGCTGCGTCGCCTCGTGACCCGCCGGGTGCCCCTCGAGCACGCGACCGAGGCGTTCACCGCGCACGACGACGACATCAAGGTCGCCATCGACCTCCGAGACGCCGGGGCGTGATCGCGGTCAGGATCGGCACCCGACCCTGACAGACCGCGTCCCGCTTGCGACCAGGGGCACAGCGGCCACGATGGCGTGGAGCTGTCGTCGTCTTCCCAGGAGGTGCTGGTGCCAGAGCGCGGACTCCCGGCGGGTGAGGTCCGCGAGCGGTGGCATCGTGCCTGGGTGCTGCACCCGCGTCTGTCCATGGCGCTGCGCGGGGCGGTCGCCGCGGCGCTCGCCTGGGTGGTGGGGACGCTGATGCCCGCCCCGTGGTCCGAGTTCCCGTACTACGCGCCGCTGGGGGCCGTCGTCGCGACGACGAGCACGCTGGCGCGGTCGGTGCGTGAGTCGGTGCAGACCGTCGGCGCGCTGCTGCTCGGTGCGGCGATCGCCGTCGGCACGGACGCCGTGCTGCCGCCGGACGCCCTGTCGATCGCGGTCGTGGTCGGCGTGGCGCTGCTGTGCGCGGGCTGGCGCGTGCTCGGGGAGATGGGGTCGTGGGTGGCGAACTCGGCGATCTTCGTGCTGATCCTCGGCCAGGGGGAGAGCACCGAGTACATCGGCGCGTACGCCGGCCTGGTGGTGGTGGGCGCGGCCATCGGCATCGGGGTCAACTTCGTGCTGCCGCCGCTGCTGCTCACGCCGTCCGACGTCGCGCTCGACGCGCTGCGCGACTCGCTCGTGGGGGAGCTCGACGACCTCGCCGGCTGGCTCGAGGACAAGGGACCGCTCGAGCCCGAGGAGTGGGAACGTCGACGGCGCGCGCTGTGGCCGACCGTCGAGGGGGCGCGGGGGGCGGTCACCCGCACCGGTGAGGCGAGGCGCGGCAACCTGCGCGCACGGCGCTACGGCGACCGGGTCACGACGCAGGCGCGTCGCGCCGAGGTGCTCGTCACGACGGCAGAGGTGGTCGACGAGCTCGTGCGGCTCCTCGCTGGCTGGGAGGTCGCCGACCGGGAGCAGGTCCCGCTGGGACCCCGGTTGCGTCCGGAGCTCGCCGCGACGCTCCGCGCCTTCACCGCTGCCCTGCGGGCCCCCGGCTACGACGACCCGCAGGCCGCGGCCGACGTCTCCCACCCGACCGCGGCGGAGCGGTTCGACCACGCCGTCGACGAGCTCCGCGACGAGGTGCGCCGGGCGAGCGCACGGTCGGGCGGCGACGACCACCTGGTGGCGAGCGCGCTCGTCGTCGTCCTGCGACGCGGTGCCCAGGTCCTGCAGAGCTGACGGCGGCAGGGGTCCGGGCTCGTCTGGGCTGGCGCCGCGTCGGCGAGCGTGCACCAGGGGGTGCCGTCAGACTCGCCCGATGACGAGCACAGCCACCACCGGGTCGACCGGCCTGCGCCGCGCGGTGACCGCGCCCCTGCTGTACCTGTTCATCCTGGGCGACGTGCTCGGGGCCGGCGTCTACGCCCTCATCGGGGAGATGGCGGGCGACGCCGGCGGCCTCGTCTGGCTGTCCTTCCTGGTCGCGCTGGCGATGGCGATGCTGACGGCCTTCTCCTACGCCGAGCTCGTCACGAAGTACCCCCGGGCGGGCGGCTCGGCCGTGTTCGCCGAGAAGGCGTACGGCAGCCCGCTGGTCGCGTTCCTGGTCGGGTTCTGCATGCTGTCCGCCGGCATGGTGAGCGCCGCCGGGCTGTCGCTGGCCTTCACCGGCGAGTACCTGGCCGCGTTCCTCGACGTCCCGCAGGTGCCCGCCGCCGTCGTGTTCCTGCTGGTCGTCGCGCTCGTCAACGCGTGGGGCATCAAGGAGTCGCTGCGCGCCAACGTCGTGATGACGGTGATCGAGTCCGCCGGCCTCGTGCTCGTCATCGTCCTGGGTGCGTGGGTGATCGGCCGCGGCGACGCGGACCTCAGCGGGGCGTTCACCCCGCCCGAGGACTCCACCGTGGGCCTGGCCGTGCTGGGCAGCGCGCTGGTGGCGTTCTACTCGTTCGTCGGTTTCGAGACGTCCGCGAACCTGGCCGAGGAGGTCCGGGACGTCTCCCGGGTGTATCCGCGCGCGCTGTTCGGAGCCCTCGCGACCGCCGGGGCCGTGTACGTGCTCCTCGGGTTCGTGGCCCCCGCCGTCGTCGCCCCGTCCGAGCTCGCCGAGTCCTCCGGACCGCTGCTGGAGGTGGTCCGCGTCGCCGGCTTCGTCTCGCCGGAGCTGTTCGCGGTCGTCGCGCTCGTCGCCGTCGCCAACGGCGCCCTGCTCACCATGATCATGACGAGCCGCCTCGCCTACGGGATGGCGCACCAGGGCCTGCTGCCCGCGGCGCTCGGCCGGGTGCTGCCCGGCCGGCGCACGCCGGGCGTCGCGATCCTGGCGACCACGGCGGTCGCCGTCGTCCTCGCGGCGACGGGAGAGCTGGTCGACCTGGCCTCGACCGTCGTCCTGCTCCTGCTCTTCGTGTTCCTCTCGACCAACGTCGCCGTCCTGGTGCTGCGCCGGGACCACGTCGAGCACGACCACTTCCGCGCCCCGACCGTCCTGCCCGTGCTGGCGGTCGCCTCGTGCCTCCTGCTCCTCACCCAGCAGGAGGCGCAGCACTGGCTGCTGGCGGCCGCGCTGCTCGCGGTCGGGGTCGTCGTCTTCCTCGTCACGCGTCGCACGATGCGGGCCCGGGCCTAGCCGTACCGACGCGGCCGATGAACACGCCCGGTGGGCCGGGAGTTGCGAGCACGGCCCGTCTTGGCACGGTGGGAGGAGGTCCAGCAGGGGGCCGCACCCTGCCGCCGAGTCCCGGCGGCCGAGCGCCGGCAGCCCGGCGAGCGGAGGAACCATCATGGCGACCGGAGAGACTGGATTCGACGACGTCACCTACGACCTGATCTCGGTGCAGTACCACGCGCTGAAGGCGGGCCACGACTACGGGCAGTACGTCCGCGACGCCCGCAACGCGGGCAAGGACGACATCGCGGAGTTCTTCGAGCGGGTGATGTCCGAGGACTCGGCGCGTGCCCAGCAGTGCCACCGTTTCATCGCCGAGCTCACGGGGGACGGCGGCACGTCGGCGACGTCGCCGCAGGGCGGCACGGCCTGACCGACCTGACCGACGGGGAGATGCCGCAGACCTGAGCGCACGCACGTCGCAGGAAGGAGACGACACGGTGGTCTCGACCGACCGGATCGCCGAGCCGTGGGGGACCCGGACCCCCTACGGCCCGGGCGAGCCGTGGCCCACCCGGGTGGACACGTTCCTCGACGACGGCGTCTCGCCCGGCGACGTCGACCGCTGGGTGCAGTCCGCGACGCTGCTGCACTCCAACGGGGACGGCCTCGACATCGCGGTGAAGGACGGCCGCATCGTGGGGGTGCGGGGGAGGGCCGTCGACCGCGTGAACCACGGTCGCCTGGGTCCGAAGGACCTCTTCGGGTGGCAGGCGAACGCCTCCCCGGACCGGCTGACGCGGCCGCTCGTGCGCCGCGACGGCCGTCTCGTGGAGGCGACGTGGGACGAGGCGATGGGCCGGGTGGTCGGCCGGACGCAGTCCCTCCTCGACGAGCAAGGTCCCTCCGCGATCGGCTTCTACACCTCCGGTCAGCTGTTCCTGGAGGAGTACTACACGCTGGCGCTCGTCGCGCACGGGGGGATCGGCACCAACCACGTCGACGGCAACACCCGGCTGTGCACGGCGACGGCGGCCGAGGCGCTCAAGGAGTCGTTCGGCTGCGACGGGCAGCCCGGCTCCTACACGGACGTGGACCATGCCGACGCCATCGCGCTCTTCGGGCACAACGTGGCCGAGACGCAGACGGTGCTGTGGTCCCGGGTGCTCGACCGCCTGGCGGGCCCACGGCCCCCGCAGGTCCTGTGCGTGGACCCGCGCGCGACCCCGGTCGCCCGCGCGGCCACGGTCCATCTCGCGCCCCGCCCGGGCACCAACGTCGCGCTGATGAACGGGCTGCTCCACGAAGTGATCGCACACGGGTGGGTCGACCGGGCGTACGTCGACGCGCACGCCGTCGGGTTCGACGAACTGGAGCGGCAGGTGGCGGACTACCCGCCCGAGGTGGTCGCCCGGATCTGCGACGTCGCGGCGGACGACCTGCGGGCCGCCGCCCGCCTGGTCGGCACGGCCGAGCGGCTGCTGTCCACGGTGCTGCAGGGGTTCTACCAGTCGCACCAGGCGACGGCCGCCGCCGTGCAGGTGAACAACCTGCACGTCGTGCGCGGCATGCTCGGGCGGCCGGGGGCCGGGATCCTGCAGATGAACGGCCAGCCGACGGCGGAGAACACCCGGGAGTGCGGCGCCGACGGCGACCTGGCCGGGTTCCGCAACTGGTCGAACGACGCGCACGTGGCCGACCTCGCGCGCGTGTGGAACGTCGATCCGGCGGACATCCCGCACTACGGGCCGCCCACCCACCTCATGCAGATGATGCGGTACGCGGAGGAGGGGTCGGTGCGGATGCTCTGGGTGCAGGCGACCAACCCGGCCGTCTCGCTGCCCGAGCTCGCGCGGATCCGGTCCGTGCTGTCCCAGGAGCGGCTGTTCCTGGTGGTCCAGGACGCATTCCTGTCGGAGACGGCACAGCTGGCCGACGTCGTCCTGCCCGCCGCGACCTGGGGCGAGAAGACCGGGACGTTCACCAACGCCGACCGCACCGTCCACCTGTCCGAGAAGGCCGTCGACCCGCCCGGGGAGGCGCGCCCGGACCTCGACATCTTCGTCGACTTCGCACGGCGGATGGACCTGCAGGACAAGGACGGGCGACCCCTCGTGCCGTGGACCGGGCCGGAGGCGGCCTTCGAGGCGTGGAAGGAGTGCTCGCGGGGTCGGCTCTGCGACTACTCCGGCCTGTCGTACGCGAAGCTCCGGGGTGGCAGCGGCATCCAGTGGCCGTGCACCGACGACGCGCCCGACGGCACCGAGCGCCTGTACGCGGACGGCGCGTTCTGGGCCGACCCGGACCGGTGCGAGAGCTACGGGCGCGACCTGGTGACGGGCGCCCCGCTCGAACCCACCGAGTACCGTGCCCTCAACCCGGACGGCAAGGCCGTGCTCAAGGCGGCGGAGTACCTCCCGCCCGTCGAGGAGCCCGACGAGGACTTCCCGCTCTGGTTGATCACCGGGCGCACGCTCTACCACTTCCACACGCGCACCAAGACGGGGCGGGCCCCTCAGCTCCAGGACGCCGCGCCGGACGTGTGGGTCGAGCTCTCCGCCACCGACGCGAGCACGTACGGCCTCGCGGAGGGCGACCTCGCCGAGGTGACCACGCCCCGCGGCAGGGTCGAGGCTCGCGTGCGGGTGAGCGGCATCCGCCCGGGCGTCGCCTTCCTGCCCTTCCACTACGGGTACTGGGACCTCGGCTCCGCAGGGCCCGGTGCAGGGTCGGGTGCAGGGTCTGATGGCAGGCCGGGCGAACCACCGGGCCGCGCCGCGAACGAGCTCACCATGACGGCCTGGGACCCCGCCTCCAAGCAGCCCCTCTTCAAGACGGCCGCGGCCGCGGTCCGCAGGCTCCGCGGCGGGGACGGGTCGCCGTCCGCCGCGCCGACCACCACGGGCTCCGCGCCGGTCGCCGGTGACGTGCCGCCCACCGCCGGCGGCGTCCGCGCCCTCAGCGACGAGGACCTCTCCGCGACGACGGACGGAGCACGATGAAGATCGGGCTGGCGCTGCGCGGGCTGCACGCGTCCGAGGACGACCTCGCGCACGAGCTGCTGCGGGTCGCCGCGCGGCACCAGGCGGACCAGGAGCTGTTCCACACCGGCCAGCTCCTCGCGCGCTGGTCGCAGGACCACGTGCGGGCGGTCGCCGCGATCGCGCACCGCTACGGACAGGAGCTCGACCCGGAGCCGCGCGACCGGGCGGACGGGGCGCGCCGCCTGCTCGAGCAGGGCAGCGAGCTGGTGGGCCGCATGCGGTCGGGGGAGCTGCTGGTGCTCCGCGACCTGCGCGAGACCGCCATGAAGGCCTACGGCGTCTCGACGGAGTGGGAGATGGTCGCGCAGGCCGCGCAAGGCGCCCGGGACCCCGACCTCCTCGCCGTCTGCCAGCAGTGCCACCCGCAGACGCTGCGCCAGCTGCGCTGGGCGAACGCGCAGATCAAGGTCCTGTCGACCCAGGCGCTCCTGGCTTGACCGGCCGGTCCCCGTCCCGCCGGTGCCCGGTCAGCGACCCGCCAGGGCCCGTGCCAGGGACGCCTTGCCTGCGGGACCCCACTCCGGTTTGCCGCCGGGCAGTCCCCGGTCCCCGTTCTGCCCCATCAGCAGGAGGAACAGGCTCTTCATGACGGCGAGCCCGCGAGCCCGGCGGACGGTCGCCTCGTCCGCGCGCGGGTAGCCCTCGAAGAACCGGGCGGCGCCGCCTGCGGGAAGCAGCAGCCACGCGGCCGCCAGGTCCCAGGCCGGGTCGCCGGCGAAGAGGGCGCCGAAGTCGACGACGCCCGCGAGGGTGCCGTCGCGCACGACGACGTTCGCGGGGTGCAGGTCCCCGTGCACCCAGACCCGCGGGCCGTCCCACGCGGGAGCTGCGACCGCGTCCTGCCACACCGCGCGGACGTCGACCTCGGCGACGCCGTCGAGGTCGACGGAACGCAGGAAGTGCTCGAACCCGTCGGTGCACTCCCGGGGGTGCGCGCCGAAGTCCGAGGCGCCGGGGGCCTCGACGGGTGCCTCCACGTGCAGCGCTGCGAGGAAGGCGGCCAGCGTGTCGGCCGCGTGGTCGCCGCGCGTGATCCGGCCCTGGTCCAGCGGCGTGCCCGCGACCCACGTCATCACGGTCCAGACCTTGGGGAACCGCGCGGACGGCGCACCGTCCCGCACCGGCCGCGGCACCGCGAGCGGCAGACGCGGGGCCAGGACGGGCAACCAGCGCCGTTCCTTGAGCTGCAGGTCGGCGGAGGTGTCCATCCGTTGCATCCGGACGGCCAGGTCGTCCCCGAGGCGCCACATCTGGTTGCCCCAGCCGCCCGCGACCTCCTGCACGGGCAGCTCGGCCAGGTCGGGATGCTGCTCGCGCAGCAGGGCACGGACGAGGTCGGCGGTGACCTCGGACTCGGACTCGGGCTCGGTCATGGGCAGCCAGGGTAGCGCCGGCGGCGGCCGGGCCAGGCATGATGGCCGGGTGCCCCGTGACCCCCGCCCCGGACTGCGCGTGACCTCCGCGCTCGTCGTCCCCGAGCCCGAGCTGACGTGGCGGTTCTCCCGGTCGTCCGGGCCAGGTGGCCAGGGCGTGAACACCGCGGACTCGCGGGTGGAGCTGTCGTGGGACGTCGCCGCCTCCAGGGCGCTGACGGACGCGCAGCGTGCGCGCCTCGTCGAGCGGCTGGGGCGCCGGCTCGTGTCCGGGGTCCTCACCGTGGCGTCGTCCGAGCACCGCGCGCAGCTGCGGAACCGCGAGGTGGCGCGGACGCGGCTGGCTGCGCTTGTCGCCGACGCGCTCGCGCCCCCGGGGCCGCACCGGCGTGCGACGCGCCCGACCCGCGGCTCCGTCGCTCGCCGCATCGACGCCAAGAAGCGGCGCGCAGGGGTCAAGAAGATGCGCCGCCCGCCCCTGGACTGAGGCGTCCGCACCCGGACCGAGGCGGCCGCGCCGAGCAGGCCGAGGGGCTGAGGGGGCCTACCGCGGCGCGGGGCCGGTGCTCTGCCGCACGGTCAGGTGCACGGGCACGGTCTCGTGGGTGCCGCTGAGGTCGACGCCGTCGCGCACCTGGCGCAGCAGCAGGTCGACGAGGCTGCTGCCGATGCGTGCGAAGTCCTGCTCCACCGTGGTCAGCGGCGGCCACAGGTGCTCGGCGAGCGTGATGCCGTCGAACCCGACGACGGACACGTCGTCCGGGACCCGCCGACCCGCCTCGTGCAGGGCGTGCAGGACGCCGGCGGCCGTCTCGTCGTTCGCGCAGAACACGGCGGTGACGTCGGGGTCGGCGGCGAGCGTCGCACCGGCGGCGTAGCCGGTCCGCGCGGACCAGTCGCCGTGCAGCGGCTCGGGGACCTGCCGCCCGGCCTCCTGCAGCGTGGCGCGCCAGGCGTCGATCCGGCTCTGCGCCGGCAGGGAGTCGTCGGGCCCGGCGACGTGGTGCACGGTGCGGTGCCCGAGGTCGAGCAGGTGCTGGACGGCCAGCCGGGTGCCTTCCGTCTGGTCGGCGCGCACGGCGGGGTGGGTCCCGACGAACCGCGAGTCGGACACGACCACGGGCAGCTGGGCGGGCAGGGCGAGCGTGTCGGGGGTGGCCGACTCGGCGCGCACGATGACGAGCCCGTCGATGGCCTGGTGGGACAGCCGGGCGACGGCCGCGGAGACGTCGTCGGGGGAGGGGCTCTCGACGTCGACGATCGTCACGGTGTAGCCCTCGGCGCGCGCGGCCTCGACCACGGCCTCGACGGTGCGCGACTCGCCCGTGCGCGCCAGGCGGTGCGCGATCACGCCGATGGTCCGGAAGCTGCCGTAGCGCAGCGCCCGGGCGGCGGTGTTGGGGGCGTAACCGAGCTCCGCCATCGCGGCGAGGACGCGCTCGCGGGTGGCCGGCCGGACGTTGTCCAGCCCCATCGAGACGCGCGAGACGGTCTGGGAGGAGACGCCGGCCAGCGCGGCGACCTCCGCCATCGACGGTGCCGTCCGCGAGCGGCCGCGGGGTTGCGCCTGGGGCGCACCGTTCGTGTCGACCATCCCTGCCCTCTCGTGACCTCGGCCGTCGCCCGCGTCGGCGGCGTCGCCGTGCAGGTCGGACGGCGGGGCTTGACATCTCCCGCCGCCTCGCGACACTCTAATGCGGCCAGGATGTTTACGTAAACATTCGGCCCGCACCCTGGGAGTTGCTCCGTGACCGCTGTCGCTCCGGCATCCTCGCCGCCCACCGTGCCCGTGCTGCGCCGCAGCAGTCGGCGCTGGACCGGGTGGGCGTTCGTCGGCCCGTTCATGCTCGTGTTCGCGCTCGTGTTCCTGGCGCCGATCGTCTACTCGCTGTACCTGTCCGTGTTCCGCACGCAGATGGTGGGCGGCACGACGTTCGTGGGCCTCGACAACTACGCGCAGGCGCTCGCCGACCCGCAGTTCTGGGAGGGGCTGGGCCGTGTCGCCCTGTTCCTCCTGGTGCAGGTGCCGATCATGCTCGGCGTCGCGCTGCTCGTGGCGCTCGCCATCGACAGCGGCCGCCTCTACGGCAAGAGCTTCTTCCGCATCTCGATCTTCATGCCCTACGCCGTGCCGGCCGTCGTCGCCTCGCTCATGTGGGGCTTCATGTACGGCACCCGGTTCGGCCTGGTCGGCAACCTCAACGACGCCCTCGGGACCCACCTGCCGAACCCGTTGTCGCCCGACCTCGTGCTGGCCTCGATCGGCAACATCGTGACCTGGGAGTTCGTGGGCTACAACATGCTGATCTTCTACGCCGCGCTGCGCGTGGTGCCGCACTCGCTGTACGAGGCGGCGGAGATCGACGGCGCCGGCCAGTGGCGCGTCATCGGTGCCATCAAGCTGCCCGCCATCCGTGGCGCGCTCGTCATCGCCACGATCTTCTCGATCATCGGCAGCTTCCAGCTCTTCAACGAGCCGAGCATCCTCAAGTCGCTGGCGCCGAACGCCATCACCACGTCGTACACCCCCAACCTGTACGCCTACTCGCTGTCGTTCTCCGGGCAGCAGTACAACTACTCCGCGACCGTGGCCATCATCATGGGCCTGATCACCATGGTGATCGCCTACGTGGTCCAGCTGCGCGGCATGCGCAAGGAGCCGTGACCCGTGTCGACGCTGACCGCCGCCCCCGCCCGGCCCGCCCCGCGCCTGCGCACCCCGCGCCACCACTCCGTCGCCCGTCCTCGGCGCAGCACCCTGCTCACCGTGCTCACCGCCGTCGTGCTGGTGTACTCGCTGGTGCCGCTCGTGTGGCTGCTCGTCAACGCCACCAAGACGCAGGCCGACCTGTTCTCCTCGTTCGGGCTCTGGTTCGGCGACTCCTTCTCCCTGTGGGACAACGTCACCGCCACGCTGACCTACGACGACG
This sequence comes from Isoptericola sp. NPDC057191, assembly GCF_042670225.1. Classification (NCBI taxonomy): domain Bacteria; kingdom Bacillati; phylum Actinomycetota; class Actinomycetes; order Micrococcales; family Promicromonosporaceae; genus Isoptericola; species Isoptericola sp. NPDC057191. The sequence goes on from NZ_JBHUWC010000008.1 coordinate 51,076, forward strand.
GCGTCTTCGTGCGCTGGTTCGCCAACACCGTCCTGTACGTGGTCGTCGGCGCGGGCGGCGCGACCTTCCTCGCCGTCCTGGGCGGCTACGCCCTGGCGAAGTTCGACTTCCCCGGCAAGCGGGGGGTGTTCGCCCTCGTGATCGGCGCGGTGGCCGTGCCCGGCACGGCGCTCGCCGTGCCGACGTTCCTCATGTTCAGCCAGCTGGGCCTGACGAACACGCCCTGGGCGGTCATCATCCCGTCGCTGATCTCGCCGTTCGGGCTCTACCTCATGTGGACCTTCGCCGCCGAGGCCGTGCCGGGCGAGCTGCTCGAGGCCGCCCGGATCGACGGCGCGGGGGAGTTCCGCACCTTCTTCCGCGTGAGCCTGCCCCTGCTCGCGCCGGGGATCGTCACCGTGCTCCTGTTCACCATGGTCGCCACCTGGAACAACTACTTCCTGCCGCTGATCATGCTGCGCGACTCCTCCTGGTACCCCCTGACGCTCGGCCTCAACGCGTGGAACGCGCAGGCCGCGACCGCCGGCGGCGAGGCGATCTTCAACCTCGTGATCACCGGTGCCCTGCTCACGATCCTGCCCCTCGTGGCCGCCTTCCTGCTGCTGCAGCGCTACTGGCAGTCCGGCCTGGCGGCCGGGTCCGTCAAGGAATGACGGCTCGTCCGCCCTGCCCCTCGCACGACCTTCCGTGACACCCGTCTGACGATGAAGTGAGGACACCCATGAACGCACGATCCCGCCACCTGATCCGTGGCACCGCCCTCGCCGGGGTGCTGGCCCTCGGCCTGGCCGCCTGCGGCTCCGGCGAGGACAGCGGCCCTGGCGGCGGCGACGCCGCCCCCGTGGACACCGCCTCGGTGCTGGAGAAGGGCGGCGAGATCACCGTCTGGGCGTGGGAGCCCACGCTCGAGGGCGTCGTAAAGGACTTCGAGGCGAAGTACCCGAACGTCACGGTGAACCTGGAGAACGTCGGTACCGCGAACGACGAGTACACCGCCCTGCAGAACGCGATCGCCGCCGGCGACGGCGTGCCCGACGTCGCGCAGATCGAGTACTACGCCGTGCCGCAGTTCGCCATCTCCGAGGCGCTGACCGACCTCGGACCCCTCGGCGCGAGCGACCTGGACGGCACGTTCAGCACCGGCCCGTGGAACGCCGTGCACAGCGGCGACGGCGTGTACGGCCTGCCGATGGACTCGGGCCCGATGGCGCTCTTCTACAACAAGGACGTCTTCGACAAGTACGGCGTCGACGTGCCCACCACCTGGGAGGAGTACCTCGAGGCGGCCCGGACCATCCATGCGAAGGACCCGAAGGCGTACATCGCCAACGACATCGGCGACGCCGGGTTCACCACGAGCATGATCTGGCAGGCCGGGGGGCACCCGTACCAGGTCGACGGCACCGACGTGACCGTCGACTTCGCGGGCGACCAGGGCACGAAGACGTTCACCGACGTCTGGCAGCAGATCCTCGACGAGGACCTGCTCGCGCCCGTCGGCTCCTGGAGCGACGAGTGGTACCAGGGGCTGGGCAACGGCACCATCGCCTCGCTGACCATCGGGGCGTGGATGCCCGCCAACCTCGAGTCCGGGGTGCCGCAGGGCAAGGGCAAGTGGCGCGTCGCCGAGATGCCGCAGTGGGAGGCCGGGCAGCACGCGTCGGCCGAGAACGGCGGGTCCTCGCTGACCGTGCCGGCCGCCAGCAAGAACGCCGAGCTCGCCTACGCCTTCGTCGACTACGCCACGCACGGCGACGGCGTGCAGACCCGGATCGACGGCGGCGCGTTCCCCGCGACGACGGCGGACCTCGAGTCGGACGCGTTCCGCGGCACCACCTCGGAGTACTTCGGCGGCCAGAAGATCAACGAGGTGCTCGCCGACTCCGCCGCCCACGTGGTGGACGGCTGGCAGTACCTGCCCTTCCAGGTCTACGCGAACTCCGTCTTCAACGACACGGTGGGCCAGGCGTACGTCTCCGGCACGACGCTGACCGACGGCCTCGCCGCCTGGCAGGAGCAGTCCGTCACGTACGGCAACGGCCAGGGCTTCACCGTCAACAAGTGAGCCCGACCGCGTGACCCGGCGGCGGGGCGGAGCGCGCCCCGCCGCCGCCCTGCGCCCGCCGCGCACCCCCGCCACGAAAGGCCTCGTCACCCCATGCCCACGTTCGAGATCGGCGAGCGCGACTTCCTGCTCGACGGACGCCCCTTCCAGGTGGTCAGCGGAGCGCTGCACTACTTCCGCGTGCATCCCGACCAGTGGGCCGACCGGGTCCGCAAGGCGCGGCTGATGGGGCTGAACACCATCGAGACGTACGTCCCGTGGAACTTCCACGCCCCGCAGCCCGACGAGTTCGACCTCACCGGGCGCCGCGACCTGGGCCGCTTCCTCGACCTCGTGGCTGCGGAAGGACTGCACGCGATCGTGCGACCCGGCCCGTACATCTGCGCCGAGTGGGACGGCGGCGGGCTGCCGGCGTGGCTGTTCGCCGACGGCCGGGCCGGGGTGCGCCGGGACGACCCCGCGTTCCTGGCGGCCATCGGCACGTACTACGCCCACCTGCTGCCGGTCGTCGCCGAGCGGCAGGTGACCCGCGGCGGCCCGGTGCTCCTGGTGCAGGTGGAGAACGAGTACGGCGCCTACCCGGGCGTCCCCACCGACGAGCGCGCGCGCTACCTGCGCGCGCTGGTCGACCTGACCCGCGCGCAGGGGATCGACGTGCCCCTGTTCACGTGCGACCAGGCCGACGACGAGCACTTGTCGCTCGGCGGGCTGCCCGAGCTGCACAAGACGGCGAACTTCGGTTCCCGGTCCCTCGAGCGGCTGGCCGTGCTGCGTCGGCACCAGCCCACCGGGCCGCTGATGTGCACCGAGTTCTGGGACGGCTGGTTCGACTCGTGGGGGCTGGAGCACCACGTCACCACCCCGGAGGCCACCGCCGCCGACCTCGACGACCTGCTCGGTGCGGGAGCGTCGGTCAACCTCTACATGTTCCACGGCGGCAGCAACCTGGGCCTGACCAACGGGGCGAACGACAAGGGGACGTACCTGCCCATCACCACGTCGTACGACTACGACGCCCCGCTGTCCGAGCACGGCGCGGCGACCGCGAAGTTCCACGCCCTGCGCGCGGTGATCGCGAAGCACGCGCCCGTGCCCGACGAGGTGCCGACGCCGCCGCACCCCGCCCCGGAGCTCGACGTCGTCCTCGACCGGCGCGTGGCGCTCGACGGCGTCCTGGACCGGGTGTCCGGGCGGCCCGTGCGGACGTCGGCCGCGCAGCCCCCGACCATGGACGACCTGCGGCAGTGGTCGGGCTTCGTGCTGTACGGCACGCGCGTCCGGGCGGACGACGCGGTCCTCGTGGCGCAGGAGGTGCGCGACCGCGCCGTCGTGGCGCTCGACGGCGACCCGGTGGGCGTGCTGGACCGCACCACCCACGCCTGGTCGCTGCCGCTGCCCCGGCGCGCCGGCACGCTGACCCTGCTCGTCGAGGACCGCGGGCGGGTGAACTACGGTGCCCGGATCGGCGAGGCCAAGGGGATCGTCGGGACGGTGCGCACCGCCACCCGCGAGCTCACCGACTGGGAGGCCGTGCCGCTGCGGCTCCACGACGCCCCGGCGCTCCTGGCGGACGGCGACTGGGGACCGGCGGGCGACGACGTCGCTCCGGTCGCCGGGCCGTCGTTCCACCGCGGCACGTTCTCGACGGTCGCGGGCGCCGACCACTTCCTGCGTCTGGACGGCTGGACCCGCGGCCTCGCCTGGGTCAACGGTGAACTGCTGGGCCGGTACTCCAGCCAGGGCCCGACCGGCACCCTCTACGTGCCCGGCCCGCTGCTGCGCGCCGACGGCAACGAGCTGGTGCTGCTCGAGCTGCACGGCGCGGCCGCGCCACGAGCCCGGTTCGTCGCGACCCCCGACCTCGGGCCGACGGAGGCCTGAGCGCCATCAGGGCCCCCGACGCGGCGGTGAGGCGCCGCCCGTGCTCCTCTCGCCCCGCGCGACCCGCCGCGCGGACGTAGGCTCGCGTCGCCGGGGGCAGCACGGCGCAGGGTGATCCTCGCCACGACGTGGGGTGGTGCGATGGCGACCAGCGCGCGGGGCACCCGCGAGCGCCGTCTGCGCCGCGAGGCATGGGGCTTCTCGGCGGGGTCGGTCTGCTTCCTCGTCGGGGCGCTGCCCGCCTACGCGGCGTGGGCCGGTGCCGTCGGCACCGGGGCGACGTTCGTCGTGGGCGCCGTCCTGTTCACCGCGGCGGCCGTGGTGCAGCTCGCGCTCAGCGGCCGGCGTCCGCCGGGGCCGGGCACGGCGCCGGCGGACCGGTGGGACTGGTGGTCCGCCGCGGTGCAGCTGCTCGGCACGCTGCTGTTCAACGTGAGCACCACCATGGCGCTGGCGGCGGCCGTCGCGACCCCGGGCGACGTCGGCGCCGGGTGGCGCCCGGACGCGTTCGGCTCGGCCGCGTTCCTCGTCTCGAGCGGCCTGGCCCTGGTCGCGACGGCGGACCGGGGCCGGCTGTGGGACCGCGACGCCCGGACCTGGCACGGCACCTGGCTGAACGTGGCGGGGTCGGTCGCGTTCGCGGCGTCGGCGGTGGGCGCGTACGTCGCGCCGGGCACGGACGCGGACCTCAGCCCGTGGTGGTCGACGACGGGCACGCTCGTCGGTGCCTGCTGCTTCCTCGTGGCCGCGCTCCTGTCGCGGCGCGCGGCGGAGGCGGGTCCGGGGCCGCTCAGCCCTCGCGGGTGACGCGCAGGGCGTCCCCCTCGACCTCGGCGGCGCTCCAGAAGTTGCGGAGCATCTCCTCGGGGGTGAGCAGGGAGTCGCGCTGCTCCACCGGCTCGTCCTCGCCGGCGATGGCCTTCACCTCGTCGTGGATCCGCTCCATCGAGCTGTCGAGGGACGCGGCGACGTCGGCGGCGAGCTTGAGGGAGTCGGTGAGGTGCCGGGGCACGTCGCGCGCGTACTTGTAGTAGATCTTGTGCTCCAGGCTGGCCCAGAAGTCCATCGCGATGGTGCGCAGCTGGATCTCGACGACGACCTCCTCCACCCGGTCCGACAGGTAGACGGGCACCTGCACGATGAGGTGCAGGGACTTGTACCCGTTGGCCTTGGGGTGCGCGATGTAGTCGCGCTCCTCCAGGATCGTGAGGTCGGCCTGGTTGAGCAGCATGTCCCGCACCTTGTAGATGTCTGAGACGAAGCTGCAGGTGACACGCACGCCCGCGACGTCGAACATCCGCTCGCGGACGCCCTCTGGCGTCAGGGGGATGCCCTTGCGGCGGCACTTGGCGACGATCGACTCCAGCGACTTGAGCCGCGAGCTCACGTGCTCCACCGGGTTGTAGTTCTGCATGTGCCGGAACTCGTCGCGCAGGATCGAGATCTTGGTCATGACCTCGTCGATGCCGAACTTGTACGTGAGCACGAGCCGTCGCAGCTGGTCCACCAGCGTCCGGATCTCAGCGGCCTCGGGGGAGTGGTGCTCGGGGGCGGGCTCGCCCGCGGGTCGGCTGTCGACGTTCTGGCTCACGCCCTCCACGGTAGACGGCGCGGCGCCCCGGTAGGGTCCTGGGCATGGCGACGGTGCTTCCTTTCGACGGTCACACTCCCGACATCCACCCCACGGCGTGGGTCGCCCCGACGGCGACGATCGTCGGGAACGTGCGCATCGAGGCGCACGCCAGCGTGTTCTACGGGGCGGTGCTGCGCGGCGACATGGACGCGATCGTGCTGGGCGAGGGCTCCAACCTCCAGGACAACTGCGTGGTCCACACCGACACGGGCGTGCCCGCGACGATCGGCGCCGGCGTGGGCGTGGGCCACGGCGCGATCATCCACGGCGCGACCGTCCGCGACGGGAGCCTCGTGGGGATGGGTGCCACCCTGCTCAACAACGCGGTCGTCGGCGAGGGCGCGTTCGTCGCGGCCGGGGCGCTCGTGCGCGAGGGGCAGGAGATCCCCGCCGGCCACCTGGCGGTCGGCGTGCCGGCCAAGGACCGCGGGGAGCTCGACCCCGAGGGTGCCGAGCGCGTCCGTCGCAACGCGATCGAGTACCGCGAGCTGGCGGAGCGGCACCGGCGCTCGGTGGGCTGACCTCGTCAGGAAGGGGTGCGCACGACGCCGAACGTCGTGTGCCCGCGGAGGCGGAAGCCGAGGTTCTCGTAGAGCCGGATGGCGTGGGCGTTGTCGCCCGCCGCGTGCAGCATCGCCCGTGCGCCGCGCTCGCGGACGTGGTGGGCGACGTCGAGCACGAGGCGCGTGGCGAGGCCCTGGCCGCGGTGGTCCGGGTCGGTCGTCACCGCGCTGATCTCCGTCCAGCCCGTCGGCTGGAGCCGCTCGCCGGCCATGGCGACGAGGCGGCCCTCGCGGCGGACGCCCACGTAGCGGCCCATGAGGTAGGTGCGCGGCAGGAAGGGTCCGGGCCGCGACCGCTCGACGAGCGCCAGCATGTCCGGCACGTCGTCGGCGCCGAGCACCACGGCCTCGGGGTCGGGACGGGTGCGCAGCGCCTCGGTCTCGACGAGCTGGACCCCCTGGTGCAGGGCGACCCGCTCCCACCCCGCGGGCAGGGCGACGTCGGCGGGCGGGGTCGGGAACTCGGCGCCGGGGCCGACGAGGTCCACGACGGCGTCCCACACGTCCGGCTCGTCCCACGAGCGCACGCCCGCGAACGGCGAGACGTCGGGGGGATAGCGCAGCGCCAGCTCGTTGCCCTCGGCCAGGTGCGCGTGCACGCCGGTGAGCGAGGACCAGCGAGGGTTGTCCAGGACGGACTCGGATGCGGCGGAGGCCGGCTGCGGGGCCGGTCCCGGTCGGGGGGCCTGGGCCGCGTCCGTCGGGCCGGTCGGGGTGGTCGTGGTGGTCATCGGTCCTCCTGTCAGGCCGTGGCAGCCTAGACGCTCGCCGCGCCGTCACGACGCCGGTTTCGCCGTGGGCGTGCTGTGAGGTGTGCCGCGCACGGCGGCGCCCCGGCCGGAGAC
>NZ_JBHUWC010000009.1:0-52273 GCF_042670225.1 Isoptericola sp. NPDC057191
GTCCCCTCCGGACACGCAGGAATTGCTCCGCAGCCTTACAGTCATTCAGTCAGTCGGAGGGCAACGGGGCCGGAAACGCAGAAGGCGCCCACCCCGCGGGGTGGGCGCCTTCTGCGGTTTCGGGGCAGCACAGCTTCCCCCGTGTGAGTGCGGTCATGTAGGTCGAATCGCGCAACGCACGGCGATCGACTCGAGCGCCATCGTCGTCGGCCGCGTTGCTGCCTGGGCGGGCCCTCTAGCGCCGAATCGACCACGGGGCGAGAGTGGCAGCGATCGCGGTGCCAGCGGGCCAGGGATTTCGCCGGGGCGATCCAGGCGCGAAACCCACCCGTCCACCGGGGTCGCCTCGGCGGTCTTCTCGGCGCCGTACCCACCGGGCGATGAGGCTCATTTTGGGGGTGCTCGACGGAACCTCGTGTGGGCCGCCGGACGGCGCTGCTCCGGCCCCCTAGGCGGCTTGGCAAGTGGGTGGCAGGCGGCCGGAGGAGTAGCCCCATGTCTGAGAGGCCCGGCGCTCAGGTGGCCTTCCTCCTGCACTCGATGACCATGCTCCTCGCCCGTGCTGAGGTCGCAGCGGGCCGCGCAGCTTTCACCCGCTCGGCGTTTTCCCCGGGCAACGGTCGTCGCGGTAGTTTCCGGGCGGCTCGCAATCGAGCTCGCGGCATTCACAGTCGAATACCAGGGAAGGTGCGTTCGTGCGATCTGGTCGAGTTGTCACGTCGAGCGGCCTTGTGGCATGAGATGCCACGGGTGGCTGAAGGATTTGGCGGCCGTTCCGTGCTGCATTACATCGCGATACCGATGCTGCCGCCATCGAAGACTCAGGCCAGTCCTTGGGCCGTTGGGCATTCGGCGATGGTGCGTCAAACTGGAAAAGACCTTTCAGGCCAATACCAAAATCGACCCACAACAGGCCAGGTGTACGTTGATCGCACAAGTTGCACCGAGAACCGCTCCAGCATCTAGCTCGTGGCGACGCACGTGACGCGTTCAACGACAAAGCCATTTGATCGGGTACCGCTCGACCAATCCAGAAGTGATGCCGCAGTTCGCGGGCAAGAGAAACGGCTCATCGAACACTTTTGGGAACAGGATGTGTTGGCTAATGCCATCAACGCGGTAAGTTTGCTGAATCCACAGCTTCAAATGTACATGGAATCAGCATGGAACGAGGTTGGGGGACCATGAGGAGCCAGGCGCCGGAACCGGGGACGGTTATTCAGATTGCATTGCCTGACGGAAGATATGCCTACGGAAGAGTGTTGAGAGATGCGTCTGTGGCGTTCTATCGTCAAGGTCTGACCGCCCTGGGTGCCCGCCAATAGGGGCCCGTGAGTACGAGTTTGTCGTTGGTGTCTACGAGGACGTGTTACGCACGGAGGGCGTGCCCGTTGTCGGGATGGACGCCAGTGCGGACCCGGACGACGAGTGGCCGCCGCCATATAGCGTTCGAGACGTGCTTACCGGTAGATCGAGGATCTACCATCGGGGCAAAATGGAGCCGGCAACCGAAGAGCAGGTCCGTGATTTGGAGCCTGCTGCAGTTTGGGACTGGCATCATCTCGTCGAGCGTCTCATGGCATCCGGGAAATGAAACTGACCGCTCAACGCAGATGAGGGTTCAGCAGTCCGTGCTCGGTGAGGGGGCGAGTAGGTGAACTACGCGTGAGCGGCCGCGCGGTGGCTGGCAGGCCGGCGCAGACACTGGCGTGGGATGCGGAGGGTGAGCTGTCGAAGGTCTCGGAGGGGGCGGCCACGACGGGTCAGTTCGTGGCTTGGAGAGGGCGCGAGTAATTCACTCTGAAGGTCGCGCGGATTACTCACTCTTAGAGGAAGCGCTGGATTGATGGAGCGAAGAACGGGGAGCGCCGAAGTCGTAGAGCGAAACCAGCAATTCTATGGCGTTGTCAAAGATGTGCGAACCCCGAGAACGAATAGTCGCATTTCGAGTATCCGTGCGAAGGTCGGTGCTGAACTCTGTGGGTTGACGGAGGTGGGCGCAGTAGTCCTCGGCGACGTGCACGACGACACCGTCCACCAGCGTGCTGGGCGGGGCGGCGAAGTATTGGACGAACCTCGAGCAAAACTACGGGAAATGATGCGACAGGAAGGCTGGTTCTAGTGGATAGATTTGCTGAGGTCGCGGCCACAATCCCGTTCCGGCTACCGTTTGTGTTTGCACGGCTTGCCGGACTCTTTGCGGCTGGCTGGGGGGCATTGTCAATCATTGGGCGCATGTACGGCAAGGGTCGGCCAGCCCGCGTTGAGGTAGTGGCGGGGGCCATGCATAACGGTGACCTCACGGCCGCCGCTGCCCATCTGCGCTCACGGATGCCGTACCTGATGATTATGTCCGTCTGGTCGATCGTTCTTGTTCTCATCGGTGTGCTCGGCGCGAAGTTCTTGGAGTTTCAGCTAGTCATTTGCGGAAGTGCACTCTTCGCGACCTTGGTGCTTTGGGTTTGGGCTTGGTTCGAGCGAGAGTTTGCGCGCCCGGGCTGGTTCGTGCCGGTCGAGCTTCGCGGAACACCGGGGCTTCGGATGGCGCGCAAGGGCAAGGGGCAAGCATGATGCCGACATCACGGGAACAAGGAATGACTGAGCGCGTCTTTGGGGGCAAGGTGGAGACCGCGAAGGGCCCAGCCGCGGTAACTCTTGGGCGGTGGACAATCGCTTCGGGACTAGTGGGCGGGCTTTGTGTCATCAGCATGTTTGTGGGTGGGGTTGTGACTAATTCGGCAGGTTACATGGCTTCTCCGTGGTTGATGGCGCTCATGGCGGCGGCGATTTTCTGTGTGTTCATTTTGGTAATTGTTTACCCCTGGACTTACGTGAAAGAGCAGAAGGAAATCCGAATGGGCTACACGACATATCCGCGCCACCGCAAGGATCTAGTTCAGGTCGACCCTAGGACGGGACGGATTGTCCGTTCAGCAAATGAGCCGTACCTGGACCGCGCTACGAGACGTGCGCGGTTGTCGGGGCTCCGCTCATCGGGAACTATTGACGGCTGAACTCGAAGTGCTTGCGCATACTGGTGCTGTGGGAGCGGTGTGCCTACGGAGCCGGATAGACCTTTACTGGAAGTAGGGCTGTGAACGATGGTTGCGCTTGTGATCGCGGCGTTGTCCCTTATTCTTTCGCTCGGAGTTGTCGGGCTTGTGCTTAATGCGCGAATCGCGGCCTGGCTTGACGCCTTGGTGGATCGTTTGGTCGCGCCAAACGTTCGTTACAGATTGGAGTCTGCTACGGGTGGGCTCAGGCCGCGACTTACAGTTGTGATCTGTTCGACCATTTGTGTCATGTTGGGAGCGACGGGCCTGAGCGCTGCGCTGGGATCTCGATGATCCGCGTCTTCGATCCTGGACTTGGGCTGGGGACCCGCGGTGTTGACCTGTGGGCAGCGGGAGCGGTTCACGCCGTTCACATCGGGTGGCCAACCCGACGGGTGTGGCGCATGCTGCTCACCGCACGGTGATGGAGGAGATCGTCTGTGGGTACCGCACTGGGACTTCATGGAGGGGCGTAGATCGCTGAAGTCTTCGCCTGCGCTGTATCGAATAGCACTTGTGCTGGCAGCGCCTGCCAGCGTCGTGGTGGGAGGTGGATGGTTGGCAGGCGGTCGGAAACCGCACCGCCGGTTCATCGTCGGCGGCTTGTGGGACCTGATCTGGTCGGCGCTGCTGGCGAGGCGGATGTGGTCGGCGTGCGATCAGCGGCGTGACAGGTATGCGCCGACAGGAAGTTCCCCAGGAGAAGGTCGCGCCGAGCCGAGGTTGCTGCAGACGTGATGCGTGTGCCAGTTGAGACGGTATCGACGGCATGTGGTTCGCGAGGTTTGCCGTGAACAACTTGAAGCCTGGAAAGAATGAATCGGCTGGGGATACCTGCAGCCACGATGCGTGTGATGCGGCCGGGCCTGCGTGGCGACACTGCGCCCGCGAGCTTCCCTGCGCGTCGTGGAGCGCCTCACGGCGGGAGGTGTGGAGGCGCCTGAGCAGTCGGGGGCAACGCGCGGGCCCGGGCCGGGTAGGATCGGGGAAGACTTCCGGCGCGTGAGCGTCGGCGGGATCCGAATGAGACAGCGGATCGAGACGCCCCCGCGAATCCACATCGCGGGGGCGTCTCGCTGTTCGGGCGGCTGGCCGCTGTCGCGTGCGGCTCGTCCGACGGGGCACGGGCCGGTGGGCCGAGGCTCACCCCAGGCTCAGAAGCGCGATCCGCGGCCAGGAGGACCCTTCACCCCTGGCCCTCATGCCCGGCGACGAGCGCGGCGAGGGCCGCCCGCGTCTTCGTCTCCTGCGGGGCGCCGAGGTCCACCCCGTGCCGCGCGAGGAACACCTTCGTCTCCGCCGCCGCCTGGAACGCGGTGGCGGGGGAGGTCTTGCTCGAGAGCTCCAGCACGCGCTCGCCGTCGGGCAGGAACCACAGCTCGGCGACCATGCGGCGGGGGAGCTCAGGCGGTGCGAACCTCACCTTGAGCAGCGAGAGCGGGCCGAGGACGCGCAGGTCGGCCGGTGACACGCCCGCCGGGAGCCGCTCGTCGAACACCGCGCGCTGGACCGGGTCGAGCAGGTCCCGCAGACGACGGGCGTCCGCCACGAGCGCCCGGACCTCGCGGTCGGGCACCCTCCGGGTGAGCGAGCACGAGCAGGCGAAGCCCGCGGGCGAGGCGTCCACCTCGACCTTGAAGCCGTCGGCGCCCCGCGCCTGGGGTGGGGCGTCCGCGGGCAGCATCGGCCGCAGCTTGACGGTGACGTCGCCGTCCTTGCGCTGCGTGCGCCGCGCCCGCACGACCAGGCCCGCGGCAGACAGGTCCAGGCCGGGGGTGTCGACGAAGGCCACCTGCCGGATCGTCGCGTCCAGCGCGTCGATGCCGAGCCGGTCGAGCACGCGGCGGTGGTCGACGGCCGGCACGGTGAGCTTGAGCTCCACGGAGTCGACGTCGGGGAGCAGGGCGAGCAGCGCGCCGAGCTCCTCGGCGTCGTACGAGGGCACGCCGGTCCTGCTGGCTCCCCTGGGCTCCGACGGTGCGACCGCCATCGCGGGCTCCTCTCGCCGACGCCTCCGGGACTCGGGCGTGAGCCCATCGTCGTCCCGTCCACGCAGGAGCGCAGCGCGCCCGGGTCGCCAGCGACGCAATTCACCCTCCGGCACCCAGCGAGACCCTGCGGCGCACGCGACGGCGACGCCCCGGGCGCGACCTCCCTCGTCCTGCGGCGCGGTGCGGCAGACTGGACGGACGACCGCGAGAGAGGTGCAGGGTGGCGAAGCGTTCGAACGAGAACGTCCCGGCGTGGCTGCGGACGTCGGCGGGGTGGTCCTGGCGCCTGATCGCCCTGACAGCAGCGGTCGCGCTCGTGTTCTGGGCGACCGTGCAGGTCCAGCTCGTCTTCGTCGCCGTGTTCCTCGGCCTCGTCTTCGCCTCGGTGCTCAACCCCGTCGCAGACCTCTACGCGAAGGTGATGCCCCGCGCGCTGGCGACCGCGCTCGCGATCCTCAGCGCGTTCCTCGTGCTCGGTGGCCTGATCACGTACGTCGTCGCGTCGGTGGCCGGGCAGTGGGAGAAGCTGGCGGGGCAGTTCGACACCGGTGTGCAGCAGATCCTCCAGTACCTCGAGAGCGGTCCGTTCGGCCTGTCCGTCACCCTCGACCAGATCAACGAGTGGATCGACCAGGGCCGGCAGTGGCTGACGGACAACGCCGACTCGCTCGTCAGCCAGGCGGCGCAGAGCGCCGGGTCCGTGTTCGAGGGCTTCGCCGTCTTCGCCCTGTCCATCTTCTGCACGGTCTTCTTCGTCGCGTCGGGCGGCAAGATGTGGCGCTGGTTCCTGGGCCAGCTCCCGGAGCAGCACCGCTCCCGCTGGCAGGCCGCCGCGGGCGCCGGGTGGTACAGCTTCTCGGGCTACGCCCGCGGCACCGTGATCATCGCGTTCACCGACGGCGTCCTGGCGTTCATCCTCCTGACGATCCTCGGCGTCCCGCTCGCCGCGCCCCTGGCCGTCCTCGTGTTCATCGGCGCCTTCATCCCCCTGATCGGCGCGCCGCTCGCCATGATCATCGCCGCCGTCGTGGCGCTCGCGGCGAACGGCATCGTCACCGCCCTCATCGTCACCATCGGGATCGCCCTCATCGGGCAGCTCGAGGGTCACGTGCTGCAGCCGCTCATCATGGGCAAGCAGGTCGCGCTGCACCCGCTGGTCATCGGCATCGGCGTCACGGCAGGCACCGTGCTGGCAGGGATCCTGGGCGCGATCATCGCCGTGCCGCTCATGGCGGTCGCCTGGACGGTCTTCTCCACCCTGCGCGGGGACCGGGACCACCCCGAGCTGGACGAACCCGTCGGGCTCGGCAGCGGGCCGATGGCCGTGGCACCCGTCATCCACCCGCCCGCCACCGACCCCGAGCAGGCTGGCGGGGGAGCCGCAGACGCCCCGGAGGAGACTCCGGACAAATAGCGTGAGACCGCCCGGGCCGACGTGCCACGATGCCCGGATGGAGCCGTTCGTCCTCACCACCGACCGCGTCCGCCTGTCCGTGCCCACGGCTGCCGACGTCGACCGCATCGCCGAGATCTGCACGGACCCCGTCATCGCGCGGTGGACCACGGTGCCGTCGCCGTACACGCGGGCCGACGCCGAGGGGTTCGTGGACCAGTTCGTCGCGGACGGCTGGGCCGAGGAGAAGGACTTCACGTGGGCGGTCCGCGCACCCGGTGGGGATGACGGACCGGTGCTGGCCATGGTCGGCATGTCGCGGGAGGGCGCGCCGGGCGTCCAGCCGGCCGGGGAGCTCGGGTTCTGGTGCGCGCCGGAGGCGCGCGGTCAGGGACTGATGACGGCCGCGGCACGTCTCGTCGTCGACTGGGCCGTCGACCCGGAAGGGCTCGGCCTCGGCGTCGTGCGCTGGCGCGCCAACGTCGGGAACTGGGCGTCGCGACGGGTCGCCTGGAAGCTCGGCTTCCGCTACGAGGGAATGCTGCGCCGCTTCGGCGCGCAGCGCGGCGTGCTCCAGGACACGTGGGTCGGTTCCTACGTGCCGGGCGACCCGCGCGAGCCGAACGAACCCTGGCCCGACGAGTCCTGACCGCCTCCCCGGGGGCGGCGCCCCGCGCTTTGGGGCCCGCCCCCGCCCACCCGTACACTCCGTGCGCGCCATGACGGCGCGCAGTGTCGGCACGCAGGGCGCGCGCCGGGAGCAAGGAGGCTGGCGATGGGGCTGGAACGACGGGTCGCGGTGATCGGGGCAGGCCCTTCCGGCCTCGCCGCCGCGCGGGCGCTGGACCGCGCCGGCCTCGCGTTCGACGGGTACGAGGCGCACGACGACGTCGGCGGCCTGTGGGACATCGACAACCCGCGGTCGACGGTCTACGAGTCGGCGCACCTGATCTCCTCGCGCACCACGACGCAGTTCGACGAGCTGCCGATGGACTCCGGCGCCGACTACCCGAGCCACCGCGAGCTGCTGCGGTACTTCCGCCGCTACGCCGACGTCTTCGGGCTGCGGGAGCGCTACCGCTTCGGCACCCGCGTGGTCGCGGTCGAGCCCGCGGGCGGGGACGCGACCGGGCGCAGCGGGTGGGTCGTGCGGTCCCAGCCCACCGAGCCCACCGAGCCCGGCGGTTCGGCAGCGGGGGAGCCCGTGGCGCGCACCTACTCCCACGTCGTGATCGCCAACGGCACGCTCGCCGAGCCGAACGTCCCCACCTTCACGGGCACGTTCGACGGCGAGCTGCTGCACTCCAGCGCCTACAAGAGCGCGGACGTGTTCGCGGGCAAGCGCGTCCTTGTCGTCGGGGGCGGCAACTCCGGCTGCGACATCGCCGTCGACGCCGTCCACCGGGCCGCGTCGGTCGACCTGTCCGTGCGCCGCGGCTACTGGTTCGTGCCGCGCTACCTCCTCGGCCGGCCCACCGACACCCTCAACCAGGGTCGGCCTCTGCCCGCCCGCGTCAAGCAGGCCGTCGACTCGCGCCTGCTGCGCCTGCTCAACGGGGACCCGCGCCGCTTCGGCTTCCCGGAGCCGGACCACAAGATCTACGAGTCCCACCCCGTGGTGAACTCCCTCGTGCTGCAGCACGCCGGGCAGGGCGACCTGCGGGTGCGGCCCGACCTCGACCGGTTCGAGGGCCGTACCGTGCACTTCGCCGACGGCAGCAGCGACGAGTACGACCTGGTGCTGCTCGCCACGGGCTACCGGCTCGACTACCCGTTCCTCGACCCGCAGCACCTCGCCTGGGCCGGCCCGGGCTCGGGCACCGCGCCGCGGCTGTTCTGCAACATCGTCCCGCCGACGGCCAACGGGCTGTTCGTCGTGGGGATGCTCGAGGCGTCCGGCATCGGCTGGCAGGGCCGCGCGGAGCAGGCCGAGCTGGTGGCGCGCTACCTCGCCGCCGAGGCCGGCGGGGACGGCGGGGACGCCGCGGCGGCGGAGCGGGCCGCGCGGTTCCGGCGCCGGCTGACCGACCCGTGGCCCGACCTCACGGGCGGCTACCGGTACCTCGGGCTCGAGCGCATGAGCTACTACGTGAACAAGGACGCCTACCGGCGCACCGTGCGTCGGCTGGCGGCGGAGCTGGCCCCCGCGCCACGCGGCAGCGACCGGCACTCCGCACCGGACGTCGCGCCCGACGCCACGCCGGCCGGCCCGGCAGCCGCGGAGCGTGCCGCGTGAGCATCGACGACGTCGTCCTGAATTTCTCGCCCGGGTCGATGACGGCCCTCAACGTGGTGATCGGGCTGATCATGCTCGGCATCGCGCTCGACACCGCCCCCGCGGACTTCGCGGTGGTCCGGCGCGCCCCGAAGGCGATGCTGCTCGCGCTGGTCGCCCAGCTCGTCCTGCTGCCCGCGGTCACGTTCGGTCTGACGCTCGCGCTCGACCTGCGCGCGTCCCTCGCCCTGGGGCTCATCCTCGTGGCGTGCTGCCCGCCGGGGAACGTCTCGCAGGTGCTCACCTACCGGGCCGGCGGGAACGTCGCGCTGTCGGTGTCCTTCACCGCGGTGGCGAACGTCGTGTACATCGTCGCGATGCCGGTCAGCATCGCGTTCTGGGGCGGGCTGCACCCCACGGCGTCGGCGATCCTCGCCGAGGTCAGCCTCGACCCGCTGGAGGTGCTGACCGACGTCGTCCTCGTGATCGGCCTGCCGTTCGCCGTCGGCTTCGGGGTGCGGGCCCGTTGGCCGCGGCTCGCGGCCCGGGTGCAGCGACCGGTGCGCTGGTTCTCGCTGCTCGCGCTGGTCGGGTTCATCCTGGCCGCGCTGGTCGGGAACTTCTCGATCTTCGTCACGTACGTCGGCGTCGTGGCGTTCGCCGTGTTCTGCCACGAGGCGGTGGCGCTGAGCGTCGGGTACGCCACCGGGCGGCTCGGCGGCCTCGGGCCTCGCGAGGTCAAGGCCCTGACGTTCGAGACCGGGATCCGCAACGCCGGCCTCGGTCTCGGGCTGGTGTTCGCCTTCTTCGGTGGACTGGGCGGCATGGCCGTCGTCGCCGGCTGGTGGGGCATCTGGGACATCGTCGCGGGCCTGGCCCTGGCGACCGTCTGGGCGCGGCGCTCCCGCTCCCGGCAGGAGGTGGCGGCATGAGGCGCGTCCTGGTCACCGGCGGCGCCGGGTTCCTCGGGTCGCACGCGGTGGCGGCCCTGGCGGCGCACGAGGACGTCGCGCACGTCGTCGCGGGCGACCTGCGCGAGGCGCGGGTGCCCCACGGCGCGGTGCGGGCTCGGCTCGACGTCACCGACCCCGCGTCGGTGCGCCGGGTGATCGACGAGCACGGGATCGACACCGTGGTGCACCTGGCCGCGATCGTGAACCCGGGGACGCTGGACGAGGCCGCCGAGCGCGCGGTCGACGTCGACGGCACGCGGAACGTCCTGGACGCCTGCGTCGCGGCGGGCGTGCGGCGGGTGGTGGTCTCGTCCTCGGGCGCCGCGTACGGGTACCACGCGGACAACCCCGTGCCCCTGACCGAGACCGACCCGCTGCGCGGCAACGCCGAGTTCACGTACTCGCGCCACAAGCGCGAGGTCGAGGAGATGCTGGCGCACTTCCGTGTCGTGCACCCGGGGCTGGGCCAGGTGGTGCTGCGCATCGGCACGATCCTGGGCCCGGGGGTCGACAACCAGATCACGGCGCTGTGGGAGGCGCGGCGGCTGCTGCGAGTGCGCGGGGCGGAGAGCCCGTTCGTGTTTGCGTGGGTCGACGACGTCACCGGCGCCGTCGTCGCGGGCGCGACGGGCGCAGCCACGGGCGCGTTCAACGTCTGCGGGGACGGCGTGATGACCGTGGCGGACATCGCGGCCCGCCTCGGCAGGCGCACCCTCGACGTCCCCGCCTGGGCGCTCGCCGCCGCGCTGCGCGTCGGGCACGCCCTGCGCCTCACGGTGCACGGCCCGGAGCGCGTCGGGTTCCTGCGCTACCGCCCGGTCCTGGACAACACGCGGCTCAAGGCCGAGCTCTACCAGCCGCGCCTGACGTCGCGCGAGGCGTTCGACGCGTGGCTGGCCCGCCGCGGGCCGGCAGGGGGCGCGAGCGGCGGCTGAGCAGGTCAGCTCACGGCGCCCAGCCACGGGTGACCGGGCAGGGTGCGCGCGAGGGCGTCGGCGAGCCACGAGCGCCGACCCCGGTCGAGCGCCGGGAGCGTGGCGTCGAAGTCGCGCTGGTCCTTGGGGCGCAGCCCCTGCGCCTTGTACAGCAGCTGGATCTCCGGCTGCAGGTACGGCACCCCGTCCGCGGTCCACAGCGCGTCCGCCATCGGCATCGTGAGCCCGGGGTCGCGCTTGTAGACCCACGTGCGCGGGGTGCCCGGGCTCAGCAGGATGTCGAACTCCCAGGGCGAGGTGGCGTCCCGCCGCGTCCACACCTGCCCGCAGCCCTCCGGCAGGACGTCGTCGGCCGGGCCGTCGGGGGCGTCGTCGGGGCGCAGGGGCCGCAGCGTGCCGGACGCGGCGGTCCAGGTGTGCAGCCTCGGAGCGAGATGGCGACGCAGCGCCGGCAGGTCCTGGCGCAGCGTGGCCGGGTCGATGTCCTCGTGAGGCCGTTCGACGCCCGTGAAGGCCTGCAGGGCCCACCCGCCTGCCACCCACCAGACCCCGGGATAGTCCGCCAGGAGTGCGGCGACGTCGTGAGGCGTGCGCGCCGCCCACGGGCCGTACCAGCGGTCGAACTCGTCGTCGGTCCACGGGGCGCGGGACGGTGCCGGGGTCACCGGGAGATCGTAGGCCCGGGCGTCCCCGCGGGAGCCGCGGGAAGGGAAAGAGGTTGCGCGCCGCGAGGCGGTGTGCGAACCTCGACGCCGTCCCCGCGGCTCCGCCGCGCGTGAGAGGGGACGGCTCCAGGACGAGAGGCACACACCGAGCGATGACGGGCACCCGGACCGCCTGAGCGCGTCGACCCCGAGGCTCCCCGCCTGCATGAGCAGGCCCGCGGGAGCGGCGTCGACGCACCTGCCGTCCGCCGTCCCGCCACCTGCTGGAGCCTTGCGTGCCTACCACCCCGTCCTCCGTCGTCCTGCACGACCTCACCTTCTCCTGGCCCGACGGGGCCACCCCGATCGCCGGCGTCACCGGCGCGTTCTCCCGCGGTCGCACCGGCCTCGTGGGCCTCAACGGCGCGGGCAAGTCCACGCTGCTGCGGCTCGTCGCCGGCCGCCTGCGCCCGACCTCCGGCACGATCACCGTCTCGGGCGTCGCCGACTACCTGCCGCAGCGCCTGACCCTCGACACCGGGGCGACTGTCGCCGACCTGCTGGGCGTGCGTGACGTCGTGGACGCCGTCCGTGCCATCACGGACGGCGAGGTGCCGCAGGACCGGCTGGCGGCCCTGTTCGACGTCGTCGGCGACGGCTGGGACGTGGAGGAACGGGCCCTCGCGGAGCTGGCCGCCGCGGGGCTCCCGTCCGCTGACGGCGTCCTCGACCGCCCGGTGGGAACCCTCTCGGGCGGCGAGGCGATGCTGGTCGCCGTCACCGGCGTCCGGCTCCGTGGCGCGGACGTCGCGCTGCTCGACGAGCCGACGAACAACCTGGACGGCGGGGCGCGCGAGCGCTTGCACGAGATCGTGCGCACCTGGCGCGGCACGCTCGTCGTGGTCTCGCACGACCGCGAGCTGCTCGAGCTCGTGGACGAGACGGCCGAGCTGCGCACCGGGGGCCTGACGACGTTCGGCGGCACCTACGCGCAGTACGAGGAGTACCTGGCCGCGCAGCAGGAGGCCGCCCGGGCCGCCCTGCGCGACGCCGAGCAGACGCTGCGCCGCGAGAAGCGGCAGCGGATCGAGGCCGAGGAGCGCATCGCCCACTCGGAGCGCCAGGGACGCAAGGACGCCGCGAACAGCCGCTACGTCAAGGCCGTCGTCAACGACCGGCGCAACTCCGCGCAGAAGGCGCAGGGTGCCCGCCGCGGGGCGGCCGCCGACAAGGAGACGGCCGCCCGCGCCGCCGTCGAGGCGGCCGAGCGCTCCGTGCGCGACGACGACCGCATCGTCGTCGACCTGCCCGACCCCGGGGTGCCGGCGGGGCGCCGCCTCGCCGTGCTGCGTGGCACGGACGGGCGCGAGGTGGTCCTGGCCGGGCCCGAGCGGGTGGCCCTCACCGGGCCGAACGGCGTGGGCAAGACGACCCTCCTGGAGCGGCTCGTCGCGTCGTCGCGCCGTGCCGACGACGGCGAGCCCGGCGGGTCCAGCGAGCCCGGCGGGTCCGGCGGCGGGACCGGAGCGCGGGCCGAGGCCCTCACGGACCGGGTGGGCTACCTCCCGCAGCGGCTCGACGTCCTGGACGACGACGAGACGGTGCTCGACGCGGTACGGGCGGGGGCGCCGCACGTGGCGCCGGGGGAGCTGCGCAACCGGCTCGCCCGCTTCCTCGTCCGGGGCGACCAGACCGGCCGCCCGGTCGCGACCCTCTCCGGAGGGGAACGGTTCCGCGTCACGTTGGCGCGCCTGCTGCTGTCCGACCCGCCGGCGCAGCTGCTGGTGCTCGACGAGCCCACCAACAACCTCGACCTCGCCAGCACCGACCAGTTGGTCCAGGCGCTGTCGGCGTACCGCGGCGGCCTGCTGGTCGTGAGCCACGACCGCGCGTTCCTCGCCCGGCTCGGTCTGGACGCCGAGCTGGTGCTGGACCCCTCCGGCGCCCTCTCCCGCACCTGACGGCGGGGGCGTGCCGGTCGGCCGCTACGGTGGGCGCATGACGAGCGACCCGACGACCGAGCAGAGCTCCGTGCCCTCCGTGCCCACCCCCACCGCCGAGGACGAGGTGGTGGGGATCTGCCAGGACCTGCTGCGGATCGACACGTCGAACTACGGCAACGGGGAGGGACCGGGGGAGCGGCGCGCCGCCGAGCACGTCGCCACGCTGCTCACCGAGGTCGGGCTCGACGTGGAGGTGTTCGAGCCGGCGCCCGGCCGCACGTCCGTCGTGACGCGGCTCGAGGGTGCGGACCCGACGCGTCCCGCCCTCGTGCTGCACGGCCACACCGACGTCGTGCCCGCGGCCGCCGGCGACTGGACGGTCGACCCGTTCGGCGGCGAGGAGACCGACGGCCTGCTGTGGGGCCGCGGCGCCGTCGACATGAAGGACATGGACGCCATGATCCTGTCGGTGGTGCGGCAGATGGTCCGCGAGGGCCGCCGCCCGGCCCGGGACGTGGTCGTCGCCTTCTTCGCGGACGAGGAGGCGGGCGGCGTCCAGGGAGCGCAGTGGGCGGTGCGGCACCGCCCGGAGCTCTTCGAGGGCGCCACCGAGGCGATCAGCGAGGTGGGCGGCTTCTCGGTGGAGGTCGGCGGGCGGCGCGCGTACCTGCTGCAGACGGCGGAGAAGGGGCTGGCGTGGCTGCGCCTCGTCGCCGACGGCCGCGCCGGGCACGGCTCCCAGGTGAACGCGGAGAACGCCGTGACCGAGCTCGCTGCCGCGGTCGCGCGGATCGGGCAGCACCGGTGGCCGTACACGCTCACCCCCACGGTGGAGAAGCTCCTGCGCGGGGTCTCCGACCTCGCCGGGCTGCCGTACGACGGCGAGGACCCGGAGGCGATCGACGCCCTCGTCGCCGCGCTGGGCCCGGCGGCCCGGTTCGTCGGTGCCACCGTGCGCCACACGTCCAACCCGACGCAGCTCGACGCCGGCTACAAGGCCAACGTCATCCCGGGCCGGGCCGAGGCCACCGTGGACGTCCGGCTGCTGCCCGGGCACGAGGAGGAGGGGATGGCGACGCTGCGCGAGCTCGCCGGACCCGGCGTGCGGGTGGAGGCCATCCACCAGGACACCGCCCTCGAGGTGCCGTTCTCCGGGGACCTGGTGGACACCATGGTCGCGTCGCTCCTGGCGGAGGACCCGGGCGCCACGGTGCTGCCCTACACGCTCTCGGGCGGCACGGACAACAAGTCGCTCTCGCGCCTCGGCATCACCGGCTACGGGTTCGCGCCGCTGCGGCTGCCCGCCGACCTCGACTTCTCCGGCATGTTCCACGGGGTCGACGAGCGCGTGCCCACCGAGTCGCTGCGGTTCGGCACCCGCGTGCTGGACCGGCTGCTGGGCACCTGCTGACGGCGGCCTGCGTCCGGGTCAGCCCGCGAGGCGAGCCAGCAGCTCTCGGGTGCGGTCCACGTAGGTGCCGCCGAACAGCACGGCGTGCACCGCGAGCGGGTACAGCTGGTGCAGCGCCACGCGCCCCTGCCACCCGGCCGTGAGCGGGCTGGCCCGGTCGTAGGCCGCCAGGGTCTCCTCGAGGTAGGGCGCGCCGAAGAGGGCGAGCATCGCCAGGTCGGCCTCGCGGTGTCCGCCGTGCGCCGCGGGGTCGATGAGCACCGCCTCGGCGGCGCCCGCCGGCCCGGGCGCCCACAGCACGTTCCCGGACCACAGGTCCCCGTGCACGCGCGCCGGCGCCTCCCGTGCCGCCGGGCCGGCGAGCGCGCCGAGCCGGCCGCACACGCGCGCCACGGCGGCCGCGTCGGCGGCGTCGAGCACGCCGCGCTCGCGGCCCTGCTCCACCACCGGCCGCAGCCGTGCGTTCGCGTAGAACGCGGGCCAGTCGCCCCACGTGCCGTCGGTCATCGGCAGGGGGTCGTCCAGGGGGCCGAAGTATCCGGCGGCTGCGCCCGGCGGAAGCACGCCGAAACCGTCCGCCCCGGCGCGGTGGAGCACGGCGAGGCGGCGGCCGAGGTCCCGCGCGGCGTCGGGCGTCGGGTGCACCGGCCGGACCCGTTCCAGGTCGAGGTGGCCCGCGCCGACGCCGACCACCCGGGCGACCCGCGGGCCGCCCGGCACGGCGAGCCAGCGCAGCCCGGCCGCCTCGGTGACGAAGAACCCGGGCGGCGCGTGCGTGCGCGACTTGCGGAAGGAGTCGGCCATGCGTGCCACCAGTGCCGTCCGTGCTCCCGGCCGGAGACCGGCCGGGGACGGGCCAGGTCAGAACGTGGGCGTGACCTTGATGATCTTGCGCCGCAGCCACACCCGGCGTTCGCCGCCGATGTAGAGGCGCGTGCGAGCGAGCTCCCACCGGCCGTACTCGGCTTCGTCGGTGAGCATCTTGCGTGCGTCCGGGACGCTGGTGCCCCGGTCGATCGTCAGCACGCGGAACTCGTACTGTCCGTGCTTGCGCCAGGCAGAGGTCGTGCCCTGCCGTGCGCCTGCCTGCGTGGTCGACGAGGTCGAAGCCATCCGCCGTCCTCCCGAAGTGCTCGCGAGCGATTTTCGTCTGCCCATTGTGCCCCCCGGGGCGCTACCGTCAGAGCATGACCGCTGACCCGCGTGCCGCGCTCGACCGCTTCGTCGCCGCACTGGAGGCGCACTACCACGCGGTCTCGACCCGCAGGGGCGACGACGACCCGGCGGTCGACGACGCCTACGAGGTGCTGGCCGACGCGTTCGAGGTCTACGAGGACGCGCTGGCCCAGGTGTACTCGGAGGTGACGCCGTTCTTCCTCGACGACGGCGATGACGACGGGGACGACGAGGACGAGGACGACGAGGACGACGAGAGGGACGACGAGGACGACCTCGACGCGGACCTCGACGCCGACCTCGCCTCCGACCTGGGCGCGAGGCCGCGGGGGCCCGGCGCGACGCCGGACGAGTCGGTCGGCACCGAGCCGCCCGGCCAGGCCTACCAGCGCTCGGGGTAGCCGACCTCCGGGGCGGAGACGTCGTCGAGCGCGGCGTGCACCTCGGCCGGGAGGTCGAGGTCGAGGGCGGCGAGGGACGCCCGGAGCTGGGCGGGCGTGCGCGCCCCGACGATCGCGCTCGCGACGGTGTCGCGGGCGAGCAGCCAGGCCAGCGCCACCTCGAGCGGTGCGCGGCCGAGGCCGTCGGCGGCCGTCGCGACCGCTTCGACGACCGACGACGCGGCCGCGTCCAGGTACGGGTCGACGAAGGCCGCCAGGTGCACGGACGCCGCGCGGGAGTCCGCCGGGATGGCTCGCCGATACTTGCCCGTGAGCACGCCGCGCCCGAGGGGCGACCAGGCCAGCAGGCCGAGTCCCAGCGCGTCCGCCGCGGGCGCGACGTCCCGCTCCACGCCACGCTGCAGCAGGGAGTACTCCAGCTCCAGCGCGCTCAGGCCGGTGCCGTCCGCCTCCAGGAGCGTCGCCGCCCGGGCGGCGGCCCAGCCCGGGTGGTTGGCGAGGCCGACGTAGCGGGCGCGCCCGGAGGACACCGCCAGACGCAGCGCCGACACCGTCTCGGCGAGCGGCGTCGCAGGGTCGGGGCAGGCGACGAGGAACAGGTCCACGTGGTCGGTGCCGAGCCGTGCGAGGGACGCGTCCAGGTCGGCGAGGAGGCCGGCCCGGGAGGCGTCCACCCGCGCGCCCGACCGGCCCGCACGGACGCCGCCCTTGGTGCACAGCACCAGCTCGTCGCGGGAGACCTTGTCGTCCAGGAGCGACCCGATGAGACGCTCCGCGTCACCGTCGCCGTACGTGGCGGCGGTGTCGACGAGGCTGCCGCCCGCGTCGACGAAGTCGCGCAGCTGTTCCGCGGCGTCCAGGTCGTCGGTGTCCCGGCCCCAGGTCATGGTCCCCAGGCCGAGCTCGGACACGCGCAGGCCTGTGCGGCCTACCTGACGACGCTCCATGGCGGGCCACGCTACCGGCAAACCCTGCAGGTCCGGGTAGTGTGACCGCCCGTGAATGCCTGGGAAGCGATCCTGCTCGGCCTGGTCCAGGGGCTGACCGAGTTCCTGCCGATCTCCTCGAGCGCCCATCTGCGCATCGTGGGGGAGCTGCTGGGCGGGGACGACCCGGGCGCGGCCTTCACCGCCATCACGCAGATCGGCACCGAGGCGGCCGTCCTGCTCTACTACCGCCGGACCATCCGCGACATCTGCGTCGCGTGGTGGAAGTCCCTGACGGGCGCGCACGGCCGCGACCGCGCCGCCCGGTTCGGCGCGCACGACCCGCAGGCGCGCATGGCCTGGTACATCGCCCTCGGCTCCATCCCGATCGGCGTGCTCGGCCTGCTCTTCCAGGACGCGATCGAGACCTCCCTGCGCAACCTGTGGATCACGGTCACGACGCTCGTGGTCTTCGGCCTGCTGCTGGGCTGGGCGGACAAGGTCGGCAGCCGCAAGCGCCGGCTCGACGAGCTGACGCCGCAGCGGGCCGTCGCCTTCGGCTTCGCGCAGGCGCTGGCGCTCATCCCGGGCGTGTCGCGCTCGGGCGGCACGATCACGGCCGGGCTGCTCATGGGATTCACCCGCAAGGCCGCCGCGGACTACTCGTTCCTGCTGGCCGTGCCCGCCGTCCTGCTGTCCGGCTTCTACCAGCTCGGCAAGTCCGTCGGGGAGACCCCGGCTCCTGGAGCGCCGGGCGCGGGGGCGACCCTCATCGCCACGCTCGTGGCGTTCGTCGTCGGGTACATCGTCATCATCGGCTTCCTCAAGCTCATCACCACGCACTCGTTCATGCCGTTCGTCTGGTACCGGCTCGGCCTGGCCGCGGTGGTCGTCGTGCTGCTGCTCACCGGTGTGCTGACCCCCATGGGCGGCACCACGGTCTGACAGGGCACGGCGTGATCTGGGCGCGTGCCCGGAGCGGGTGAGACGCCCGGTAGCCTGGGCGCGTGCGTTCCTGGCCCGCCCCGCAGATCCCCGAGCTCCCCGCCCCGGCCGACGGCCGCCGCACCCCCGTCCGGGTGCACGACAGCACCACGGGCAGGCTCGTGGACCCGGCTCCCGGCGACACCGCCCGCTACTACGTCTGCGGCATCACCCCGTACGACGCGACCCACCTCGGCCACGCGAACACCTACCTGGCGTTCGACCTGCTGCACCGCGCGTGGCGCGACGCCGGCAAGGCCGTGACCTTCGTCTCGAACGTCACGGACGTGGACGACCCGCTGCTGGAGCGGGCCACCGCCACCGGCGTGGACTGGCAGGATCTCGCCGCCGAGCAGGTGGCGCTCTTCCGCGAGGACATGACCGCGCTCGGCATGGTGCCCCCGGCGACCTGGACCGGCGCTGTCGAGTCCGTCCCGGCGGTCGTCGCCGCGGTCGAGCGCCTGCTGGAGGAGGGCGCGGCCTACCGCGTCCCGGTCGAGCCGGGCGCAGGCGGGGAGGACCCCTGTCTCGGTGACGTCTACGCGGACCTGTCCGCCGACCCCGACTTCGGCCAGGTCGCCCGGCTCGACCCGCACGCGATGGCCGAGCTCTTCGCCGAGCGGGGCGGAGACCCGCGGCGCGAGGGCAAGAAGGACCCGCTCGACCCGCTGCTGTGGCGCCGCGAGCGCCCCGGCGAGCCGGCCTGGGACGGCGCGTCCCTCGGGAGCGGGCGTCCCGGTTGGCACATCGAGTGCGCGGTGATCGCGCGCGACGGGCTCGGCCTGCCGTTCGACCTGCAGGGCGGGGGAGCGGACCTGCTGTTCCCGCACCACGAGATGTCCACGTCCCACGACCGCCTGCTGGGCGGCGGCGGGGCACGCGTGCACGTGCACGCCGGCCTGGTCGCCTACCAGGGCGAGAAGATGAGCAAGTCCCGCGGCAACCTCGTGTTCGTGTCCGCGCTGCGCCGCGCCGGCGTCGACCCGATGGCGATCCGCCTGGCCCTGCTCGCGCACCACTACCGCACCGAGTGGGAGTGGACCGACGCCGACCTCGCGGCCGGCGTGGCCCGCCTGGAGCGGTGGCGCTCCGCGGTGTCCGGCAACGGCGGCCCCGACGCCACCGGCACCCTCGCGGCGCTCCGCGCGGCGCTCGCCGACGACCTGGACGCCCCCGCCGCGCTCGCCGCCGTCGACGCCTGGGCCGAGCTCGCGCTCCAGCCCGGGCGGGACACGGCCGACGACCACGAGGGCGCGCCGGGCGTGCTGGCCCGCGCCGTCAACGCCCTGCTCGGGGTGCGGCTCTAGCCGAACCTCTAGCTCTTGTCGCCGCCCTTGTCCCCGCCGACGTCGCGGCGGCGCAGGTAGCGCTCGAACTCCCGCGCGATGGCCTCGCCGGACGCCTCCGGCAGGTCGGCGGTGTCCTTGGCCTCCTCCAGCTGCTGCACGTACTCGGCGATCTCGGCGTCCTCGGAGGCCAGCTCGTCGACCCCGTGCTGCCAGGCCTCGGCGTCCTCGGGCAGGTCGCCCAGGGGCACGGTCGCGGCGATGAGCTCCTCCACGCGGGTGAGGATCGCCAGCGTCGCCTTGGGCGAGGGCGGGTTCGCGACGTAGTGCGGCACCGCGGCCCACAGGGACACCGCCTGGAAGCCGCGCCGGTCCGCCTCGTGCTGCAGGACGCCCACGATGCCCGTGGGGCCCTCGTACGTGCTCGGCTCGACGTCGAGCACCGCCTGCATGCCGTCGCTCTCCGTGGTGGCCGTCATCGGGATGGGTCGCGTGTGGGGCACGTCCGCCAGCAGGGCGCCCAGGGTCACGACGGTGCGCACCCCCAGCTCCTCGGCGAGCTCCAGCAGCTCGGCGCAGTACGACCGCCAGCGGAACGACGGCTCGATGCCGTGCACGAGCACGACCGTGCGGTCGGGCAGCTCGGCGACCGAGACCGTGGTCGTGGGCCAGGTGATGGTCCGCTCCCCGTCCGGCCCCGTCTCGACCACGGGCCGGTTCACCTGGAAGTCGTGGTAGTTCTCCGGGTCGAGCTCGCGCACCTGCTCCGCGTCCCAGACCTGCGCGAGGTGACCGAGCGCGGCCGTGGCGGCGTTGCCCGCGTCGTTCCAGCCCTCGAACGCGGCGATCATCACGGTCTGCCGTGCGGTGTGGCGCCCGGTGGGCTCCGGCTGGGTCGTCATTCGTCCAGCGTATACAGCACCCGGCCCGTCTGAGGCCGTGCCGCGTGGCCCGTCTCACGCGGTCGCCACGGCGGGGGCGCGGCCCGTGGTCCGTACGATGGACGGGTGCCTGAGACCTTCGCCCCTGCCCCGCAGACCTCTGTGACGACGCCGCCGGCACTGCCCGCGGCAGTCCTGTGGGACATGGACGGGACCCTCGTCGACACCGAGCCGTACTGGATCGGGGCGGAGCACGAGCTCGTCGCGGAGCACGGCGGCACGTGGAGCCACGAGCAGGCGCTGCAGCTCGTCGGGAACGACCTGACCGTGTCCGCGGCGATCCTGCGCGACCAGGGCGGGGTGGACCTGCCCGTCGACGCGATCGTCGAGCGCCTGCTGGGGCGCGTCGTCGAGCAGGTGCGCGAGCACGTGCCGTGGCAGCCTGGCGCCCTGGAGCTCCTCACCGCCCTCGCGGAGGCCGGCGTGCCCTGCGCGCTCGTGACCATGAGCTACACCGTCCTGGCGGAGGAGGTCGTCTCCCGCGGGCCGGCCGGCGCGTTCGTGACGGTCGTCACCGGCGACCAGGTCGAGCGTGGCAAGCCGGACCCGGAGCCCTACCTGATCGCCGCGCAGCGGCTCGGCGTCGACCCGGCGGACTGCGTCGCGATCGAGGACTCGCCGACCGGGATCGCGTCCGCCCGGGCGGCCGGCGTCGCGACGCTGGGCGTCGAGGCGGTGCTGCCCGTGCCGCGCCTGGACGGGCTCAGCCGGGCGGCGTCGCTCGAGCGGGTCGACGTGCCGACGATCGCGCGGATCGCGGCCGGCGAGGTCGTCGACCTCACCCGCTGACCTCACCCGCCGGCGAGCACCTGCCCGTCGGGTCCGTCGACCCCAAGCCGGGCGCGCAGCGCGCCCGCGGGGATCGCCGGTGGCGTGCCGCCAAACGCGGGGCAGAGGGCCTGGTGCGCGCACGACCCGCACAGGCGACCGGGGCGCGGACGCCAGTCGCCCGTACGTGCGGCGTCCTGCATCGCCGACCACAGGGCCCGCACCTTGGACTCCGTGGCCTCGAGCTCCTGCTCCGTCGGCTGGGCGCGGAGCACCTGGCCGTCGCCCAGGTAGAGGAGCTGCAGCATGCGCGGCACCACCCCGCGGTCGCGCCACAGGACCAGTCCGTAGAACCGCATCTGGAACAGCGCGGAGGCCTCGAACGCGGGGCCAGGAGCGCGGCCGGTCTTGTAGTCGACCACCCGCAGCGCGCCGTCGGGCGCGACGTCGAGCCGGTCCACGACCCCGAGCAGCAGGGGACCGCCGTCCAGCGGTGTCGCGACGCGCAGCTCCCGCGCCTCCGGCTGCAGCCGGTTCGGGTCCTCGAGGGTGAAGTAGGTGCCGACCAGCTGGCGGGCGCGGGCGAGCCAGCGCTCGGGCGTGGTCCCTGCGGCGTCGCCGTCGGCGTCGAACAGGGCGGCGTACCGCGGTTCCGCCTCGACGAGGCGTGCCCACTCCCCGGGCACCAGCGCCGCGGCCGCCTCGCGGGTCCGCTCGCCGGGCGGGGCGTCGAAGAGACGCTCGAGGACGGCGTGCACGAGGGTGCCCCGCGCCGCCGCCGACGACGCCGGCTCCGGCAGGCGGTCGACCGCGCGGAAGCGGAACAGCAGCGGGCAGCGCACGAAGTCGCTCGCACGCGACGGCGACAGCGCGGGCGGCCGGGCCTCGGCCTCCGGTGCCCCGTCGGGCAGGTCCGTCGTGGCGGTCGTCGTCATGCGCGCCACCCTACGGTCGGGCGGGGACACCCGGCCGGGTGCCGGGACGGCCGCCGACGCCGGATAGCCTGACCGGGTGACCTCTCGCTCCCGGGGATGGGTGGTCGGCCGCATCGCGGGCGCGCCGGTCCTCGTCACCCCCTCGTGGTTCTTCGGCGCACTCGTCCTGACGCTGGTGTTCGCGCCGACGGTCCGGTCGTGGTTCGCGCCGCGCATGACGACGACCGGCGTCCTCGTGGTCGCCTTCGCGTTCGTGCTGCTGCTGTTCGCCTCCGTCTTCCTGCACGAGGTGGCGCACGCGCTGGTCGCGCGCTCGCGCGGCCACCGGGTGACGGAGCTCGCGCTGACGCTCTGGGGCGGCCACACGGCCTACACCGGTCCGGGCGGGCGACCGCTGGACGGGGTCCTGGTGGCCGTGGTGGGCCCCCTGACCAACCTCGCGCTGGCAGGGGCGTTCTGGGTGGCCTTCCAGCTGCAGCCGATCGGGACGGTGCCCTCGATGCTGCTGTTCGCCGGGGCGGTCTCCAACGCGTTCGTCGGGTTCTTCAACCTGCTGCCCGGCCTGCCGCTCGACGGCGGCCAGATCCTCGAGTCGATCGTCTGGGGCGCCACGGGCTCGCGCTCCAAGGGCACCCTCGCCGCCGGCTGGGTGGGCCGGGTCGTGGCGATCGGCGTGCTGGCCTGGGCGCTCCTGTGGCCCCTCCTGGACGGCGGGACCCCGTCCTGGGTGACGGTCGTGTGGGCGGCGCTCATCGGCGCGTTCCTGTGGTCCGGCGCGGGCGACGCGATCAAGGGGGCGCAGACGCGCGCCCGGGTCGCGACGCTGTCCGCCCGCGGGCTCGCGGTGCCCGCCGTCGTCGTCCCGGTGGCCACCACGGTCGCCGGGGTCTCCGTGGCGGCGGCCGGCAGCCCGGGCGCCGTCGTGGCCGTCGTCGGGCCGTCCGGCGAGCCGGTCGGCTGGGTGGACCCGGCCGCCGTGGCGAACGTCCCCGCCGCCCGGGCAGACGCCACGCCCGTGGAGTCCGTCGTCGTGCCGTTCCCGCCGGGTTCCGCGGTCACGTCCGACCTCGAGGGGGACGCGCTGCTCGACCGGCTCGCCCACGGGTCGTCGGGGGCGCGGGTGGTGCCGGTCCTGGAGGCGGGCCGCGTCACGGGCGTGCTCGACGTCGCACGGGTCGCCGCCGCCCTGCGCCGATAGGGCGGCCGGTAGACTCGCCCGTCGTGACCCACGCCGATCCCGCCGCGCCCGAGAACCGACCGACCGCCGACCCGGCCCCCTCGTCGACCGGCACGGCCACCGGCGCCGACCTGCGCCGGGGGCCCCTGCGCGAGGGGGACCGGGTGCAGCTGACCGACCCCAAGGGTCGCCTGCACACGATCACGCTGAAGCCCGGCGGCACCTTCCACACGCACAAGGGCTACTTCCGCCACGAGGACCTCATCGGCCGGCCCGAGGGCTGGGTCGTCACGAACACGGCGGGGGTCGAGTACCTGGCGCTGCGCCCGCTGCTGAGCGACTACGTGCTGTCGATGCCGCGCGGGGCCGCCGTCGTCTACCCCAAGGACGCCGGCCAGATCGTGCAGATGGCCGACATCTTCCCGGGAGCCCGCGTGGTCGAGGCCGGCGTTGGCTCGGGAGCACTGACCATGTCCCTGCTGCGCGCAGTCGGCGACGCCGGCGAACTGCACTCCATCGAGAGGCGCGAGGACTTCGCCGCCATCGCGCGGGGCAACGTCGAGTCGTTCTTCGGCGGTGAGCACCCGGCCTGGCGGCTCTCGGTGGGCGACCTCGCGGACGTGCTGCCCACCGTCGCAGAGCCCGGCACCGTGGACCGTGTCGTCCTCGACATGCTGGCGCCGTGGGAGAACGTCGACCCGGTCGCCCGTGCGCTGGTGCCCGGTGGCGTGCTGATCTGCTACGTCGCGACGGCCACGCAGCTGTCGCGGACCGCGGAGGACCTGCGCGCCGACGGCCGGTTCGCCGAGCCCCAGGCGTGGGAGTCGATGGTGCGCGGCTGGCACCTGGAGGGCCTCGCGGTGCGCCCGCAGCACCGCATGATCGGCCACACGGGCTTCCTGGTCACGGCCCGGCGGCTCGCGGACGGCGTGGCACCGCCCGAGCGCACCCGTCGTCCGGCCAAGGGCTCCTACCCCGCGCCGGACGCCGAGTGGTCCGAGGAGGAGCTCGGCGAGCGCGCCGTGTCGGACAAGAAGATCCGTCGCGTGCGGCGCGACCTCGGCGTGGCGCCCGACGCGCCGACGGCACAGGACTGAGCGTGGGGGAGCGCCCGGGGACCGGCGACGGCCGCGGGTCACGGCCCGGTCACCGGGAGGTCTCGGTCGGGCGACGTCGCGACCGCTCCGTGAAATGAACCCCCGGCCGTCGGTGTTCGTGTCTAGGGTGCTGTACTCCGGGGGCGCTTCCCGCCCGGGCAGGTGACCACCCGGGCCGCACGAGAGGGGATGCCATGACCGACAACCCTGTCCGCCCGGACACGTCGGGGCTGCCGACCGGACCGAGCCACGACGCCCAGCTCGCCCTCCTCGCCGCGAAGAACGAGCGGCTCGCCGAGGCGCTCCGCGCCGCGCGCGACCAGATCGTCGAGCTCAAGGGCCAGATCGACGAGCTCGCCAAACCCCCGGGGACGTACGCCACGTTCCTCGCCGCCCACAAGGACGGCTCGGTCGACATCTCGTCGGCCGGCCGCAAGATGCACGTCCAGTCCAGCCCCTCGCTCGACGTCGAGGGCCTGCGTCCGGGCCAGGAGGTCAAGCTCAACGAGGCCATGACGGTCGTCGAGGCCGGCGGGTACGAGCGCACCGGCGAGCTGGTGACCGTCAAGGAGGTCCTCGACGCCGAGCGCGTCCTCGTGGTCGGGCGCGCCGACGAGGAGCGGGTCGTGCGCCTCGCCGGGTCCGTGGCCGACACCACGCTGCGCGTCGGGGACGCGCTCACGGTCGACGTGCGCAGCGGGTTCGTCTACGAGGTGGTGCCCAAGTCCGAGGTCGAGGAGCTGGTCCTCGAGGAGGTCCCGGACATCGCCTACGAGGACATCGGCGGGCTGGGGCCGCAGATCGAGCAGATCCGCGACGCCGTCGAGCTGCCCTTCGCCCACCCCGACCTGTTCCGCGAGCACGGGCTGCGCCCGCCCAAGGGCGTGCTGCTGTACGGCCCGCCCGGGTGCGGCAAGACGCTCATCGCGAAGGCCGTGGCGAGCTCGCTCGCCGGCATGGTGGCGTCCACCCGTGGCGGGGACCCGACGGCGAAGAGCTACTTCCTCAACGTCAAGGGCCCGGAGCTGCTCAACAAGTACGTCGGCGAGACCGAGCGGCACATCCGCCTGATCTTCGCCCGGGCCCGCGAGAAGGCGACCCAGGGCGCCCCCGTCGTCGTGTTCTTCGACGAGATGGAGTCGCTGTTCCGCACCCGCGGGACCGGCCTGTCCTCGGACGTCGAGACGACGATCGTGCCGCAGCTGCTCGCCGAGATCGACGGCGTCGAGCGCCTCGACAACGTCATCGTCATCGGCGCCTCGAACCGCGAGGACATGATCGACCCCGCGATCCTGCGGCCCGGCCGCCTGGACGTGAAGATCAAGATCGAGCGGCCCGACGCCGAGGGTGCGACCGAGATCTTCGGGAAGTACCTGACCCCGGCGCTGCCGATCCACCCCGACGACCTCGCGGAGCACGGGGGCAGCCAGACGGAGGCGCTCGGGGCCATGATCCGCAGCGTCGTGGAGCGGATGTACTCCGAGGACGAGGAGAACCAGTTCCTCGAGGTGACGTACGCGTCCGGGGACAAGGAGACCCTGTACTTCAAGGACTTCAACTCCGGCGCGATGATCCAGAACGTCGTGGACCGTGCCAAGAAGTCGGCCATCAAGGACTTCCTGGCGACCGGGCAGCGCGGCATCCGGGTGGAGCACCTGCTGTCGGCGTGCGTCGACGAGTTCAAGGAGAACGAGGACCTGCCCAACACGACCAACCCCGACGACTGGGCCCGGATCAGCGGCAAGAAGGGCGAGCGCATCGTCTTCATCCGCACGATCGTCCAGAAGAAGGGCGGCGACGGTGCTCCGCGCACCATCGACACCGTGACGAGCACCGGCCAGTACCTGTAGCGCGTCGTCGCCCGCGGTCACGTCGCGCGCAAGGATCGAGGTACCTGACTCGACACCGTCCCCGGGGCGGCGTCGAGACAGGTACCTCGATCTCGTTCCCGGACACCTAGGGTGGTGGCGTGAGCGTTCGTCGCGTGATGGGGATCGAGACCGAGTACGGCGTGCTGGCACCGGGGCGGCCGATGGCCAACCCGATGCTGATGAGCTCGCAGGTGGTCATGACGTACCGCGCCCTCGTGGCCAGCGCGGGCGCCAGGCCGCCGGCGCGGTGGGACTACGACGACGAGGACCCGTTGCAGGACGCCCGCGGGTTCCACCTGCAGCGCGCCTCGGCGCACCCGTCGCTCCTGACCGACGACCCGTCCCGGCCCGCGCCGTCCGGCCCGGTCGGCGGAGCCGGCGACACGCCGGCCTCGGCGCAGGTCGCGTCCGCGGCCGGGACGCCGGGCGCGTCGGCGCGGGGCCGGGCGGCCGCGCGCCCGCCCCGGCAGCAGCCGGAGGAGGTGGAGCGCCCGGCGGCCGAGGACTACGACGACCCGAGCGCCGCGAACTGCATCCTCACCAACGGGGCGCGCCTGTACGTCGACCACGCCCACCCGGAGTACTCGTCCCCGGAGGTGACGGGCCCGCGCGACGGCGTCCTGTGGGACGTGGCGGGCGAGCGGGTGATGCTCGCATCGGTCCGCGCGCTCGCGGAGGTGCCGGGCGGCGACGTCGTGCTCTACAAGAACAACGTCGACGGCAAGGGCGCCAGCTACGGGACGCACGAGAACTACCTCGTCGACCGCGGCCTGCCGTTCGGGACGCTCGTCGACCTGCTGACGCCGTTCCTCGTGACCCGCCAGGTCTTCACCGGGTCGGGCCGCGTGGGCCTCGGGCCCACCGGGGCCGAGGCGGGGTTCCAGCTCTCGCAGCGCGCGGACTACATCGAGGCCGAGGTGGGGCTGGAGACGACCCTGCGCCGCCCCATCGTCAACACGCGCGACGAGCCGCACGCGGACCGGACGCGCTGGCGCCGCCTGCACCTAATCATCGGCGACGCCAACCTCTTCGAGGTGGCGACGTTCCTCAAGCTCGGCACCACGTCCCTCGTGCTGTGGGTGCTCGAGCACCTGGACGAGCTGGCGGAGGCGGGCGTGGCGGCGCGGGCCGAGCTCGCGGCCCTGCGGCTGGTGGACCCGGTCGCGGACGTGCAGCGGGTCTCGCGCGACCTGGACCTGACGGCGACGCTCGAGCTCGCGGACGGCCGTCGCCTCACCGCCCTGCAGGTCCAGGAGGCGTACGCCGACGTCGCCGCCCGGTCGGTGGCGGCGCTCGCGGCCGGGGCGTCCGACGCCGAGACCGCCGACGTGCTCGACCGCTGGCGGTCGGTGCTGGGCCGGCTCGCCACCGACCCGGCGACCTGCGCGCGCGAGGTCGAGTGGGTGGCGAAGCGCCGGCTCCTGGAGGGGATGCGCTCGCGCGACGGTCTCGGCTGGGACCACCCGCGCCTGCACGCGCTGGACCTGCAGTGGACCGACGTGCGACCCGAGCGCGGCATCTACCACCGGCTCGTGGCGTCGGGGGCCGTGGAGCGGCTCGTCGACGACGAGCGGGTCGCCGACGCGGTCCACCACGCGCCGGCCGACACCCGCGCGTGGTTCCGCGGCGAGGTCATGGCGCGCTACGCCGACCAGGTGTCCGCGGCGAGCTGGGACTCCGTCATCTTCGACGTCCCCGGGGCGGCCGCCCTGCAACGGGTGCCGATGCTCGACCCGTCGCGCGGCACCCGGGCGCACATCGGCGCCCTGCTGGACGCCAGCCCGGACGCCGCAGCCCTCCTCAAGGGGCTGCGCGGAGGCGACTGACCGGCGGCGACGCCCTTGTCGGGGCCGATCCGGGTGCCCTGCGGGTGGACTCGTTCAGCCCTGGGCGCAACGCGCGTGGACGTCGCCGCGCAGTGTCGCCCGCAGCGCATAGGCTGACGACGCGAGACTCTCCCCGGAGCTCCTCTCGGGGACTCCGCAGCAGCGAAGGAGGCGGACCATGGCCGGTCAGGAACGGATCAACCCGCAGCACGAGGACCGCACGCCCGACGACGACGCGGGCGCCCCCGCGCCGGTGGCCCCGGCGGCGACCGAGCGGGACGCCGAGGTGGACGCCCTCCTCGAGGAGATCGACGAGGTCCTGGAGACGAACGCCGAGTCGTTCGTCCGCGGCTTCGTCCAGAAGGGCGGTCAGTGATCGCCCATGACCAGCGCTGACACCTCGGGACGCCTGCCGGACGCGTTCCTGCGTCCTGGCTCGTCCTCGTTCGTGGACTTCCTCGCGGGGTACTCCCCGGACCTCCTGCCCGGCCGGCGGCCCGGTTCCGGGGGTGCGTCCGCCGAGGGCCTGGCGCCGCACGCGACCACCATCGTGGCCCTGACGTTCGGGTCCGACGACGGCGGCCGCGGCGTGATCATGGCGGGCGACCGCCGGGCCACCGCGGGCAACCTCATCGCGAGCCGGGAGATGGAGAAGGTCTTCGCGGCCGACGCGTACTCGGTGGTCGGCATCGCCGGCTCGGCAGGCGTGGCGATCGAGGTCGTGCGGCTCTTCCAGCTCGAGCTGGAGCACTACGAGAAGATCGAGGGGTCGCTGCTGTCCCTCGACGGCAAGGCCAACCGTCTGTCGACCATGATCCGCGGGAACCTGCCGCTCGCCCTGCAGGGCCTCGCGGTGGTGCCGCTGTTCGCCGGCTACGACCTCGACCGCGGGTACGGCCGGCTGTTCAGCTACGACGTCACCGGCGGCCGGTACGAGGAGCACGACCACCACACGGTCGGGTCGGGCTCGGTGTTCGCGCGCGGCGCCCTGAAGAAGCTGTGGCGACCGGGGCTCGACGCCGACGCCGCCGTCGGCGTCGCGGTCGAGGCGCTCTACGACGCGGCGGACGACGACAGCGCGACCGGCGGCCCGGACCCCGTCCGGCAGATCTGGCCGGTCGTGACGGTCGTGACGGCGGACGGCGTGCGCCGGGTGGGCGACGACGAGCTGGCGGCGACGGTCGAGCGGATCGTCGCCGAGCGAGGGGCGGCGCACCGCGCCGCCCACGGGGACCGCCCAGCGGGCGGCGGGACGCGGGGAGGTGCGCGCGCATGACGATGCCGTTCTACGTCTCGCCCGAGCAGCTGATGAAGGACCGGGCCGACTTCGCCCGCAAGGGCATCGCCCGGGGCCGCTCGGTCGTCGTCCTGGCCTACGAGGGCGGCATCGCCTTCGCGACGGAGAACCCGTCGCGGGCGCTGCACAAGATCTCGGAGATCTACGACCGCATCGCGTTCGCCGCGGTGGGCAAGTACAACGAGTTCGAGAACCTCCGGGTCGCCGGCGTGCGGTACGCGGACCTGCGCGGGTACTCCTACGACCGCACCGACGTCACCGCGCGCGGGCTCGCGAACGCGTACGCCCAGACGCTCGGCACGGTGTTCACCACGGAGTCCAAGCCGCTCGAGGTGGAGCTGGTCGTCGCGGAGGTCGGGGCGACACCGTCGGCCGACCAGATCTACCGGCTGTCCTACGACGGCTCGGTCGCGGACGAGCACGGCCACGTGGTCATGGGCGGCCAGGCGGAGCAGCTCGGCGCCCGCGTCGGCGAGGCCTGGCACGAGGGGATGTCCCTGGCCGAGACGATCGCGCTCGCGGTGCGGACGCTCGGCGCGGTCGGGGCGGACGGCTCGGTGGCTGCGCCGGGCGAGGAGCGCCAGATCGCACCCGCCGGCCTCGAGGTGGCGGTGCTGGAGCGCGGAGGCCGGCGGCGGGCGTTCCGCCGGCTGCAGGGTGCCGCGCTGGCCGGGCTGCTCGAGCAGCCGGGCGACTGAGACGGGCGAGCAGGGCCGACAGAGGGGAGACGTCGTGGACCGCAGGATCTTCGGTCTCGAGACCGAGTACGGAGTGACGTGCGCGGCGGACGACGGGCGCGGCCTGTCCGCGGACGAGGTGGCGCGCTACCTGTTCCGCAAGGTCGTGGCGTGGGGGAGGTCGTCGAACGTCTTCCTGCGCAACGGCTCCCGCCTCTACCTCGACGTCGGCTCGCACCCCGAGTACGCCACGGCCGAGTGCGACGACGTGCACCAGCTCGTGGCGTACGACCGGGGCGGCGAGCGCATCCTCGAGGGCCTCGTGGCCGACGCGCAGGAGCGGCTCGAGCACGAGGGCCTGTCGGGCAAGGTGCACCTGTTCAAGAACAACACCGACTCGGCGGGGAACTCCTACGGCTGCCACGAGAACTACCTCGTGCGCCGGCAGGGGGACTTCTCCCGGCTGTCCGAGGTGCTGGTGCCGTTCCTCATCACCCGGCAGGTGCTCACCGGCGCGGGCAAGGTGCTCGCCACCCCGCGCGGGGCGGTGTACTGCCTGTCGCAGCGGGCCGACCACATCTGGGAGGCGGTCTCCAGCGCCACCACCCGGTCGCGCCCGATCATCAACACGCGTGACGAGCCGCACGCCGACGCCGAGAGCTACCGCCGCCTGCACGTCATCGTGGGCGACTCCTCGATGGCGGAGCCCACGACGATGCTCAAGGTCGGCGCGACGGACCTCGTGCTGCGTCTCGTCGAGGCCGGGGTGCCGATGCGCGACCTGTCGCTCGAGAACCCGATCCGCGCCATCCGGGAGATCAGCCACGACCGCACCGGCCTGCACCCCGTGCAGCTCGCCAACGGCCGCACGGCCACGGCGGTCGACATCCAGTGGGAGTACTTCCACCGGGTGCGCGAGCACGTGGACAGCCACGACGGCGCGACGCCCGTCGTCAAGCAGGTGCTGGACCTGTGGGAGCGCGGGCTGCGCGCCCTGGAGTCCGGCAACCTGTCGCTCGTCGAGCGCGAGCTCGACTGGGTGATCAAGCTGAACCTGATCGAGCGGTACCAGGCCAAGCACGACCTGCCGCTGGACGACCCGCGCATCGCCCGGCTCGACCTCGCCTACCACGACATCTCGCGGACCGAGGGGCTGTACAACCTGCTCGCCGCCCGCGGCATGGTGGAGCGCGTGGTCACCGACCTCGAGGTGTTCGAGTCGACGGCGGTCCCGCCGCCCACCACGCGGGCCAAGCTGCGCGGCGACTTCGTCCGCGCCGCGCAGGAGGCGCGCCGCGACTA
The DNA here is from genome assembly GCF_042670225.1 of Isoptericola sp. NPDC057191. Classification (NCBI taxonomy): domain Bacteria; kingdom Bacillati; phylum Actinomycetota; class Actinomycetes; order Micrococcales; family Promicromonosporaceae; genus Isoptericola; species Isoptericola sp. NPDC057191. The sequence continues at coordinate 31,203 of NZ_JBHUWC010000009.1, forward strand.
CACCGTGGACTGGGTGCACCTGAAGCTGAACGACCAGGCACAGCGCACGGTCCTGTGCAAGGACCCGTTCCGCAGCGTCGACGAGCGCGTCGACCGGCTGATCGAGTCCATGTAGCGGCGCAGTGTGGGCGTCCGCGCGGCCGGGACCGGTGGCCGTGGCAGACTGTCGCGGTGCTCCGCCGACTGACCCTCCTGCTGGCCCTGCTGCTCGGCGGCTCCCTCGTCCTCGGTGGTTGCGGCTCGTCGCTGCTGGGCGGGCTGGGCGACGGGCCGTCGTCGCAGCCGTCCGTGGCGCCCGTGCAGGTGTCCGGTGCCGTCGGCGAGCCGCCCGCCCTCCACTACGAGCAGCCCTACGACGTGGTGCGCCCGGGTGCACGGACCGTGTGGCCGGGGTCGGGCGACGCCGTCGTCGACGACGAGCCGGTGCTGCTGAACATGTACGCCGAGAACGGGCGGGACGGCACCGTCATCTCCAGCACGTACATCGACGCCCCGGCCTGGTACACGATGTCGCCGGAGTCGCTCGGCTCCAACCTCTACGACACGCTGCGCGGCCAGAAGGTCGGCGCGCGCATGCTGCTCGTCGAGGAGGACGACGGGGTGCCGGTCATCCTGGTGGTCGACGTGCTGCCGACCCGCGCGTCCGGCGTCGAGGTGCCCGTCGCGGACGGCCTGCCGACGGTCGCGCGGGCCGACGACGGCACGCCGACCGTCCGGGTGCCGGCCAAGGGGGCGCCTCCGGAGGACCTGCAGGTGCAGCCGCTGCTGCGCGGGACCGGCCCCCAGGTGCAGGTCGGGCAGGTCGTCACGATGCGGTTCACGGCGGTGCGGTGGAGCGACGGCAAGCAGTTCGACACGACGTGGACGCCGGGCACCAGGCCGCAGTCCGCCACGATCGGTATCGGCCAACTCGTGGACGGCCTGGACCAGGGGCTGGTCGAGCAGACCGTCGGCTCCCAGGTGCTGCTCGTCGTGCCCCCGAGCCTCGGCTACGGTGGCACCAGCAGCGACCTCGCCGGCGAGACCCTGGTCTACGTCGTGGACATCCTGGACGCGCACTTCCAGGTGACGGAGGACGAGTCCACCGGAAAGTCCGCCGGGAAGTCCCAGGGCGACGACGGCGGAGAGCCGGAGCAGCAGCCCGGCGACGACAGCAAGGAAGGGTGAGTCCCGCATGTCCGTGGCCGTCCGTGTGATCCCGTGCCTCGACGTCGACGACGGGCGGGTCGTCAAGGGCGTCAACTTCACCCACCTGCGCGACGCCGGCGACCCCGTCGAGCTCGCCGCGCGCTACGACCGCGAGGGCGCGGACGAGGTGACGTTCCTCGACGTGTCGGCGTCGTCGGGCGACCGCGCCACCATGGTGGACGTGGTGCGCCGCACCGCCGACCAGGTCTTCGTCCCGCTCACGGTGGGTGGCGGGGTGCGCTCGACGGAGGACGTCGACCGCCTGCTGCGCGCCGGCGCGGACAAGGTGGGCGTGAACACGGCCGCCATCGCGCGCCCCGAGCTGGTGGCGGAGATCGCCGCCCGGTTCGGCCGCCAGGTCCTGACGCTGTCCGTCGACGCCCGACGCGTCACCGGGGGGACGGTCACGCCCTCCGGCTTCGAGGTGACGACCCACGGCGGTCGCCGCGGCACCGGCCTCGACGCCGTCGAGTGGGCGGCGCGTGCCGCACACCTCGGCGCGGGCGAGATCCTGCTGAACTCGATGGACGCCGACGGCACCACCGCGGGCTTCGACCTCGAGATGCTCGCGGCCGTCCGGGAGCGGGTCGACGTGCCCCTCGTGGCGTCGGGCGGTGCCGGGGAGCCGGAGCACTTCGTGGCCGCGGCGCGCGCCGGCGCGGACGCGGTGCTCGCCGCCAGCGTGTTCCACTTCGGCGCCCTGACGGTCGGGCAGGTCAAGGACGCGCTCGCCGCCGCAGGCATCGAGGTCCGTCGATGAGCGGCTGTCGATGAGCGGCAGTCCCGGCACCGGCGCCCGTCGTCCCGAGGGGCTGACGCTCTCCGGTTCGCGGCTGCGCCGCTCGTGGACCCTCGTGTGGCGGGGCATGCGCTCCGAACCCCGCCTGTACGTGCTGGCGGTGGGCGCCTCGGCGGTGTTCGGCGCGGCCACGGTGGCGGTGAGCCGCGCGGTCGGCTGGGCCACCGACGCCGTCGTCGTGCCTGCCGTCGCGGGGGACACCGCCGCGCAGGGGCGCATCTGGCTGGCCGGCCTCGTGCTCGCCGCCGTCGCCCTCACCCTCGCCCTCGGCGTCGCCGGCCGGCGTGTCTGGGCAGGCTACGGGTTCGCGGCCATCCAGGCGCACCACCGGCGCGGCCTGTCCGGGCAGTACCTGCGCCTGCCGGTCTCCTGGCACCGCGCGCACCCGGCAGGGCGGCTCCTGTCGGCGGCGAGCGCCGACGTCGAGGCCGCCACCGGCGTGTTCAACCCGCTGCCCTTCGCGCTCGGCGTCGTCGTGATGATCGCCGTCGCCGCCGGGATGCTCCTGGCGGTCGACGTGTGGCTCGCCGTCGCGGCGCTCCTGGTCGTCCCGGCCGCCGTCGCGGCGAACGTCGTGTTCCAGCGGCACATGACGCCCGCCGTGACGCGCGCGCAGCAGCTGCGCGCCGAGGTGGCCGACGTCGCGCACGAGTCGTTCGAAGGGGCGCTCCTGGTCAAGTCGCTCGGCACCGCCGGCCGGGAGGAGGCCCGGTTCGCGGAGCGTACGGACGCGCTGCGGGCCGCCAACGTGCGCGTCGGCACGGTGCGGGCGATGTTCGACCCGGTCATCGAGCTGCTGCCGTCGCTGGGCACGCTCGTCGTGCTCGGCGTGGGGACCTGGCGGGCGTCGGTCGGGGCCGTCGACACGGGCGACGTCGTCACCGCCGCCTACCTGCTGACCGTCATGGCGGTGCCCGTGCGCGCGTTCGGCTGGGTCCTCGGTGAGCTGCCGCGCGCCCTCGTGGGCTACGACCGGATCGCCGGGGTGCTCGACGCCCGGGTCACCCTCGTGGCCGGCGAGCACGCCCTGCCCCGGGCGGGCGGCGGGCTGGGGGTGCGGCTCGACGGCGTCGGCGTCGACGTCCCGGCTGCCGGGGCCACGTCCACGCTGCTCGACGGCGTGGACCTCGACGTGGCGCCCGGCGCCACCGTCGCCGTGGTGGGCAGCACCGGGGCGGGCAAGACCACCCTGGTGTCGCTGCTCGCCCGCCTGAGCGACCCCACCCGGGGACGGGTGCTGCTCGACGGGGCCGACGTGCGGGACCTGGCCGCCGGCGAGATCCCCGCGCAGGTCGCGCTCGTCACCCAGCAGACCTTCGTCTTCGAGGACACCGTCCGCGCGAACGTCACCCTCGCCGACGTCGGGGACGACGGCGCGCCCGACGACGCCGCCGTCTGGGAGGCGCTGCGCGTGGCCCGCGTGGACGACGTCGTGCGCGAGCTGCCGGGCGGGCTCGACGCACCCCTCGGCGAGCGGGGCGCCAACCTGTCGGGCGGCCAGCGGCAGCGGCTCGCCATCGCGCGGGCGCTGGTCCGCCGGCCACGGCTGCTCGTGCTGGACGACGCCACCTCGGCGGTGGACCCGCGCGTGGAGTCGGAGATCCTCGGCTCCCTGTCCAGCGTGCGTGCCGCCGACGGTGCACGCGCCACGACGGTCGTCATGGTCGCCTACCGCATGTCGTCGGTCGCGCTGGCCGACGTCGTGGTGCACCTGGAGGGCGGGCGCGTGGTCGACGTCGGCCGGCACGAGGAGCTGCTCGACCGAGACGACGGGTACCGAGCGCTGGCCACCGCCTACGAGCGGGAGACCGCCCGGCGGGCACGCGAGGTCGCGGACGAGCGGGCCGCCGGGCAGGACGTGGACGACGCCGGACCGGAGCAGGACGGGGAGGGGGCCGCATGAGCGAGTCGCGCATCGCCGCCGCCAGCGACCTGGGCGTGCTCGCCACCCTCCGCCGAGGCGTGCAGATCTCCCCGCAGATCGTCGACGGCCTGTGGGTCACGCTGGCGCTCGCGGTCCTGGCCGCCGCGGGGCGCGTCGTCGTGCCCGTCGCGGTGCAGCGCACGATCGACGACGGCATCCTCGCCGCGGGTGGTCCCGACGCTGGGCGCGTCGCCCTGCTCACGGGGCTGGCCGCGGGGGCGGTGGTCGTCGCCGGCCTGTGCACGGCCGTGGTCAACGTGCGGCTGTTCCGCCGCACCGAGGCCGGCCTGGCGGCGCTGCGCGTGCAGGCGTTCCGGCACGTGCACGACCTGTCCACGCTGGCGCAGGGGACGGAGCGGCGGGGCGCGCTGGTGTCGCGGGTGACCTCCGACGTCGACACGATCTCGCTGTTCGTCCAGTGGGGCGGCATCCAGCTGCTCGTCTCCACGCTGCAGGTCCTCGTCGCCACGGCGCTCATGGCGGTGTACTCCTGGCAGCTGACCCTCGTGGTGTGGGCGTGCTTCGTCCCGCTGTTCCTCCTGCTGCGCCGGGCGCAGGGCTCGGTCAACCGGGCCTACGCGGCCGTGCGGCAGGCCGTCGGCGCGATGCTCGGCGCGATCTCCGAGGCCGTGGTCGGCGCCGAGACCGTGCGTGCCTACGGCGTGGCCCGCCGCACGGGCCGCCGGGTGGACGCGGCGATCGAGGAGACCCGCGCGACACAGGCTCGCGCCCAGCTCCTCGTGTCGACCGTGTTCTCGAGCGGTGTGCTGGTCGCCAACCTGGTGCTCGCCGTGGTGGTGGTCGTCGGCACCCTGCTCGGGGTGGGCGGGGGGCTCACGGCGGGGCAGGTGGTGGCGTTCCTGTTCCTGGTGCAGCTCTTCACCGGGCCCGTGCAGCAGGCCACCGAGATCCTCAACGAGCTGCAGAACGCGGTGGCCGGCTGGCGGCGCGTGCTCGCCGTCCTGGAGACGCCGGTCGACGTGGCGGAGGCCGCGGACGCCGAGCCCAGCCCGCGCGGCCCCGCGGCGGTGACGCTGCGGGGTGTTCGGTTCGCGTACCCGGGCGGCCCGGAGGTGCTGCACGGGGTGGACCTGGAGATCCCCGCGCGCCGCAAGGTCGCCGTCGTCGGGCGGACGGGGTCCGGCAAGACGACGGTGGCCAAGCTCGTCACCCGGCTCATGGACCCGACCGCGGGCCAGGTGCTGCTGGACGGTGCCGACCTGCGCGGCCTGACCCTCGACTCGCTGCGGGAACGCGTGGTCCTGGTGCCCCAGGAGGGCTTCCTCTTCGACGGCACGGTCGCGGAGAACGTGGCGTACGGCCTGCGGGGCGACGACGCCGCGACCGGGGCGGGGGGTGCCGCGGTGGCAGCACGGGTCGCGGAGGCGGTCGACGCGCTCGGGCTGACGGACTGGGTCGCGGGCCTGCCGCAGGGCCTGGCGACCACGGTCGGGCAGCGCGGCGAGGCGCTCAGCGCGGGGGAGCGGCAGCTGGTCGCGATCGCCCGCGCCTACCTCGCCGCGCCGGACCTGCTGGTGCTGGACGAGGCCACCTCCGCCGTGGACCCCGCCGCCGAGGTCCGGATCGCCCGGGCGCTGGACTCGTTGACCTCGGGCCGGTCCACCCTGACGATCGCGCACCGCCTCTCGACGGCCGAGGCGAGCGACCTCGTCGTGGTGGTCGACGAGGGCCGGGTGGTCGAGGTCGGCGGGCACGCCGAGCTGGCCGCGGCGGGCGGCGTGTACGCCCGGATGCACGCGAGCTGGGTGGCGCAGACGCGCTGAGCCTCCCGGGCCCTGGGCGAGGGACGCTGACCGGCGGACCTCGTCCCGAGGGGTGTCGCCGACGTGTCAAGATGCTCGGGTGACCACGCCCGCCCTCCCTGACGCACCCCTCGTCGCTGCGCACGACACCGCGCACGACGCCTCGCTCGACCCTGCGGTCGCAGCACGGCTCAAGCGCGACGAGCACGGCCTCGTCGCCGCTGTCGTGCAGCAGCACGACTCGGGCGAGGTGCTCATGCTCGGCTGGATGGACGACGAGGCGCTGCGCCGCACCCTCACCGAGGGCAGGGTGACGTTCTGGAGCCGGTCGCGGCAGGAGTACTGGCGCAAGGGGGACACCTCCGGGCACGCCCAGCTCGTGCGGTCCGTCGCCCTGGACTGCGACGGCGACGCCCTGCTCGTGCGCGTGCACCAGGTGGGTGCCGCGTGCCACACCGGCACCCGCACCTGCTTCGAGGCGGGCGGGGACCTGGGAGCCGTCGTCGCGCCCCTCCCGCCCGCGAGCCCGACCCCCGCCGACAGCCCGACCGACACCACCCAGGAGGACCGGTGACCACGCCCGCCGTCACGCAGCCCCACCCCGCCCCCGAGGCCGCCCCCGTGGCGGGCCCCTCGGCGCAGGACCTGGCGTGGGGCGCGACGTGGCCGGGCCTGGGCACGTTCCGCGCGCTGGCCGCCGACCGGCGCGTGATCCCCGTGGTGCGGCGCGTGCTGGCCGACGACGTGACCCCGGTCGGCCTCTACCGCACCCTCGCGCAGGACCGCCCGGGCACCTTCGTGCTGGAGTCCGCCGAGTCGTCGGGGGGCTGGTCGCAGTGGTCCTTCGTCGGGGTCGACTCGCGAGCCACCCTGACCGCCCGTGACGGGCAGGCCGTGTGGCACGGTGACGTGCCCGCCGGCATCCCCACCGAGGGCGACGTCGTCGACGTGCTCGGCGCGGCGCTGGAGGCGCTGCGCACGCCGCCCGTCGAGGGGCTCCCGCCGCTGACGGGCGGGCTCACCGGCGCGCTCGGGTGGGACGTCGTGCGGCACTGGGAGCCGACGCTCCCGGCGAACGCCCCCGACGAGCTCGGCGTGCCGGAGGTCGCCCTGAGCCTCGCGACCGACCTCGTCGCGATCGACCACCACACCGGCACCGTGTGGCTCATCGCCAACGCGATCAACGGCGACGGCACCGACGAGCGCGTGGACGAGGCGCACGCCGACGCCGTGGCCCGCCTCGACGCGATGCAGGCGCGCCTCGCCGCCCCGGCTCCCGCCGTGCCGACGGTGCTGCGCAGCCCGGACGAGGTGGCCGAGCCCGACCTCGAGTTCCGCTCCACGCGGGCAGAGTTCGAGGCGGCGGTGCGATCGGGCCAGGAGGCGATCCGCGACGGCGAGGTGTTCCAGGTGGTGCTCTCCCAGCGCCTCGGCCTGGACTGCCCGGCGGCGCCGCTGGACGTCTACCGGGCGCTGCGCACCATCAACCCCAGCCCGTACATGTACTACTTCCGCCTCACCGGGCCGGACGGGCGGGAGCTCTCCGTCGTCGGGTCCAGCCCGGAGACGCTGGTGAAGGTGACCGACGGGCACGTGACGACGTACCCGATCGCCGGCTCGCGTCCGCGCGGGGCCACGGTGGAGGAGGACGTCGCGCTCGGTGAGGAGCTGCTCGCCGACCCGAAGGAGCGCGCAGAGCACCTCATGCTGGTCGACCTGTCGCGCAACGACCTCGTCAAGGTGTGCGAGCCGACGTCGGTCGAGGTGGTCGAGTTCATGGCCACCCGCCGGTTCAGCCACATCATGCACCTGTGCTCCACCGTCGTCGGCCGGCTGCGGGCCGGTGCGACGGCGCTCGACACGCTGCGCGCGACGTTCCCCGCGGGCACCCTCTCCGGGGCGCCCAAGCCGCGGGCGATCGCGCTGATCGACGAGCTCGAGCCCGCGTCCCGCGGGATCTACGGCGGCACCGTCGGGTACTTCGACTTCGGCGGCAACATGGACATGGCCATCGCGATCCGCACGGCGTGCATCCGCGACGGCCGGGCGTGGGTGCAGGCCGGCGGCGGGATCGTCGCGGACTCGGTGCCCGCGCTGGAGTACGAGGAGTCGCGCAACAAGGCGGCCGCCGCGGTGCGCGCCGTGCAGCTGGCCGCGCGGTTCCGGGCGCTGTGAGCCGTGCGCACGACTGACGGGCAGGACGGACGGACAGGGCAGATGGACGGTACGGACGACATCGACGACATCGACGAGGCAGCGGGCACGGCCGGCCCCCACCCCGCACGGGGCCGCGGGCCGCTGCGGGCACGGTCGCGCGCGGTGTGGGCGGTGGTCGCCGTCGGCGGGCTCACCCTGGCGACGGCGTCGCCCACCTGGGTGAGCACCACCGTGTCGACGGCGCTCGAGCCGACGGTGGACATCACCGTGCCGGGCACGACGGCGGCACCTGCGGTCGCCGCTGCCGCGCTCGTGGTCGTCGCCGGCGGCGTCGCGCTCGCGATCGCCGGCCGCGCGGCGCGCTGGGTGGCGCTCGTCGTGGTGGCCCTGGCGGGCGCCCTCGCCGCGGCGTCGGCACTCACCGTGCTGGCCGACCCGCTGCCCGCCGCGACCACGGGGGCCTCGGACACGGCCGGGGTGACGGACCTCACCTCGCCGGTCGCGGTGGCGGTGTGGCCGTGGCTGACCGTCGTGCTCGGCGCCCTGGCGGTGGTCGTCGTGGTGCTCGCCGCCGCCGGCGCCCCGGCCTGGGGAGCGACGTCCGGGCGCCACGAGCGCGCGCCCGCGACGCCTCGGGCGGGCGCTGCCGAGACCGGTGCCCGGCCCGCGGCCACGGCCCCGGGCGCGACGGGGGCGGCGCAGGACGCCGACGAGGCCGGACAGCACGACCCGCACGACGCCTGGGACGCGCTCTCCCGGGGCACGGACCCGTCCGCGGACCGCTAGGCTGGACCGCGCACCACGTCACGAAAGGGCATCACATTCCAATGACCGACAACCGCAACGCCGAGGTCGCCTACCTGCCCCCGGCCGTCCCGCCCACGAACCACGGCCACACCACCGCCGCGTGGACGGCGATGATCGGCATCATGGTGGGCGTGGCCATCGGCGCCGTGGGGATGCTCCCCGACGTCTCCGACGTGTTGGTCTGGGTGGGCGCCGTGATCGTCGCGGGCGCCCTGGTGCTCGGCGCCGTGCTGCGCAACCTGGGCTTCGGCCAGGCGAAGCCGGGCGTGACGCCCCGCAAGGCGAGCTCGCGCCACTGAGCGCAGGACCTGACGTGCCACGGCGCGCGGCCTCCGCGAGGAGGGTGCGCGCCGTCGGCGTTCCACCGGCGTCTCACGGTCGGAGACGTGTCCGGGCCGTCCCGCGGACGGGCCTACGATGGCTGGCAGGACGTCGGTGCGGCGTCACGGGACGGGGAGGCAGACCATGACGGTCCTGGAGGACATCGTCGCGGGGGTCCGCGAGGACCTCGCGGTGCGCCAGGCGCGGACGTCGCTCGACGAGCTCAAGGAGCGCGCGGCACGCGTGCCCGGCGCGCTCGAGTGCTGCGGACGCCTGCTCTCGGAGGACCGGGTCGCGGTGATCGCCGAGGTGAAGCGATCCAGCCCCAGCAAGGGCGACCTGGCACCGATCTCCGACCCGGCGGCCCTGGCCGAGGAGTACGCCCGCGGCGGCGCCAGCGTGATCTCCGTGCTCACGGAGCAGCGGCGGTTCGGCGGCAGCCTCGCCGACCTCGACGCGGTGCGCTCCCGGGTGGACGTCCCGGTGCTGCGCAAGGACTTCGTCGTCACGCCTTACCAGGTGTGGGAGGCGCGCGCCCACGGGGCGGACCTGGTCCTGCTGATCGTCGCGGCCCTGGAGCAGACCGTGCTGACGTCGCTGATCGAGCGGGTGCACTCGCTCGGCATGACGGCGCTGGTCGAGGCCCACACCGCGGACGAGGTGCGCCGGGCGCTGGACGCCGGCGCCCGCGTCGTCGGGGTCAACGCCCGTGACCTCAAGACCCTCGAGGTAGACCGCTCGACCTTCGCGCGGCTCGCCCCGCTCATCCCGGACGACGTCGTGCGCGTCGCCGAGTCGGGCGTGCGCGGACCGCACGACGTGCTCGACTACGCGCGCTCGGGCGCGCACGCCGTCCTCGTCGGGGAGGCGCTCGTCACCGACGGTGCGCCGCGCCGCTCCGTCGCCGACCTGGTCGCCGCGGGGCAGCACCCCGCCCTGTGGTCGGTCCGCCCGGCGGCCCAGCCGTGACGTCCGCCCGGACGGCCCGCGGCGGGCCGCTCCGGTGGTCGTAGGACGCCGCACCGCCGAGGTCCTGCCGACCGGTACCCTCGGACGACCCTTCATGCAGACCCGCCGAGCGGTGACGACGAGAGACGGAGGACCCGTGCCCGAACAACCCGTACGGGAGGCGCTGACCGAGACCCTGGCGCACCAGGTGCTCGGGCGGCTGGCGGACGTCGAGGGCCCGTACTTCGGGCAGTTCGGCGGCCGATTCGTGCCCGAGGCCCTGATCGCCGCGCTCGACGAGCTCGAGACCGAGTACCGCAAGGCGCTGGGCGACCCCGCCTTCACCGACGAGCTGGCCCGGCTGCACCGTGAGTACACCGGCCGTCCGTCGCCCCTGACGGAGGTGCCCCGGTTCGCCGCGCACGCCGGCGGCCAGCGGGTCTTCCTCAAGCGCGAGGACCTCAACCACACGGGGTCGCACAAGATCAACAACGTGCTCGGCCAGGCGCTGCTGGTCAAGCGGATGGGCAAGACCCGCGTGATCGCGGAGACCGGCGCCGGCCAGCACGGCGTCGCCACCGCCACCGCGGCCGCCCTGCTCGACCTCGAGTGCGTCGTGTACATGGGCGAGGAGGACACGCAGCGCCAGGCGCTCAACGTCGCCCGGATGCGGCTGCTCGGCGCCGAGGTGATCCCGGTCAAGATCGGGTCGCGCACCCTCAAGGACGCGATCAACGAGGCGCTGCGCGACTGGGTGGCCAACGTCGAGACCACCCACTACCTGCTGGGCACGGTCACGGGGCCGCACCCGTTCCCGGAGATGGTGCGCGAGTTCCACCGCATCATCGGCGAGGAGGCGCGCGCCCAGATCCTCGAGCGCGCCGGGCGCCTGCCCGACGTCGTCGCGGCGTGCGTGGGTGGCGGGTCGAACGCGCTGGGCATCTTCAACGCCTTCCTCGACGACGAGGGCGTCGCGCTCTACGGGTTCGAGGCAGGCGGCGAGGGCGTCGAGTCCGGTCGGCACGCCGCGCGGTTCTCCGGCGGCGCCCCGGGCGTGCTGCACGGCGCCCGCTCCTACCTGCTGCAGGACGACGACGGCCAGACGCTGCCGAGCCACTCCGTCTCGGCGGGCCTGGACTACCCGAGCGTGGGGCCGGCGCACTCGTGGCTGCACGACCTGGGCCGGGCCACGTACGAGCCCGTGACCGACGACGAGGCCATGGAGGCGTTCCGCCTCCTGTGCCGCACCGAGGGGATCATCCCCGCGATCGAGTCCGCGCACGCCCTCGCCGGGGCGCTGCGCGTCGGCCGGGCCGCCGCGGAGGCGGGTCGCACCGACGAGATCGTCCTGGTGAACCTGTCGGGTCGCGGCGACAAGGACGTGGCGACCGCGGCGCGCTGGTTCGGGCTGCTCGACGAGCAGGCCGACCCCGACGCCCCGGGGACGCCGGAGGGGGACCAGTGAGCACCAGCACCGACGCCGCACCGACGGCCGTGTCGCCGGCGGGCTCGCCCACGGCCGCGCGGCTCGACGCCCTGCGTGCCGAGGGGCGCGCTGCCCTCGTCGGCTACCTGCCCGTCGGCTTCCCCGACGTGGACCGCTCGGTCGAGGCGGTCCTGGCGATGGTCGAGGCCGGGGTGGACGTCGTCGAGATCGGCGTCCCGTACACCGACCCCGTCATGGACGGGCCCGTGATCCAGCGTGCCGCGGAGTCGGCGCTGGCCGGCGGGGCACGGGTCCGCGACGTCTTCCGCGTGGTGGAGGCCGTGGCCGAGAGCTCGGGCGGCCGGGTGCCGGCCCTCGTGATGACGTACTGGAACGTGGTGCTGCGCCAGGGTGTCGACGCGTTCGCGCGCGACCTCGCCGGCGCCGGCGGCGCGGGCCTCATCACTCCCGACCTGATCCCCGACGAGGGCAAGGAGTGGATCGCCGCCTCTGACGCGCACGGGCTCGACCGCGTCTTCCTCGTCGCCCCCAGCTCCACCCCCGAGCGGCTGGCGCTGACCGCGCGCGCCTCGCGCGGCTTCGTGTACGCGGCGTCGACGATGGGTGTGACCGGAGCGCGGGCCCAGGTAGGCCCGCGGGCCGAGCAGCTCGTCGCGGACACCCGCGCGGCCGGCGCCGAGCACGTGTGCGTCGGTCTCGGCGTCTCGACGGGCGACCAGGCGGCGGAGGTCGGCCGGTACGCCGACGGCGTCATCGTCGGGTCGGCCTTCGTGCGCCCGCTGCTCACCGACCAGCCCTGGTCGCAGCGCCTCGACGCCCTGCGGGCGACGGTGGCGGACCTCGCCGACGGCGTGCGCCGGTCGCGCCGGGAGCCGGCCCTGCCCTCGGAGGAGCGTCCGTGAGCCCCGTGATCCTCGCGGCGTCCGTGCACGCCGCCGTCCCGAGCCCGCCGCAGCACACCTGGTACCTGGGCCCGGTCCCGATCCGGGCGTACGCGCTCGCCATCCTGGCGGGCATCGCGGTCGCGATCTGGATCACCACGAAGCGCTGGGTCGCCCGGGGCGGCGTGGCGGACGACGTGCTCGACATCGCGTTCTGGGCCGTGCCGTTCGGCATCGTCGGCGGCCGGCTGTACCACGTGATCAGCACCCCGGAGCCCTACTGGGGCGAGGGCGGGGACCCGGTGCGGGCCCTGTACGTGTGGGAGGGCGGCCTGGGGATCTGGGGCGCCGTCGCGCTCGGCGCCATCGGGGCGCTCATCGGCTGCCGCCGCAAGGGCGTGCGGCTGAGCAGCTTCGCCGACGCCCTGGCCCCTGGCCTGCTCGTGGCGCAGGCGATCGGGCGCCTGGGGAACTGGTTCAACCAGGAGCTCTTCGGTGCCCCCACGACCCTGCCCTGGGGGCTGCGGATCGACCCGCAGTACCTCCCGATCGACCCGTCCACGGGCGCGGCGTACGCCGAGGGGACGCTCTTCCACCCCACGTTCCTGTACGAGCTGCTCTGGAACCTCGCCGCGGCGGCGTTCCTGGTCTGGCTCGACCGTCGGTACAGGCTCGGTCATGGGCGGGTATTCTGGGCCTACGTCGCGCTCTACACTCTCGGCAGGGTGTGGATCGAGATGCTCCGCATCGACACCGCCGAGCACGTGCTCGGGCTGCGTCTGAACGTGTGGACGTCGATCATCGTGGGCCTCGGGGCCCTCGTCGCGTTCGTCCTCATCGGCAGGCGTCACCCGGAGCGGGAGGACGGGGTCGAGCTGCCGGGTCGCGGACGCGGCGGGCAGGTGGGGGAGCAGGACACCCGGGACGGGTCGGCGCAGGCCGACGCGGACGACCAGCAGAACACCGAGCTCGACACCTCGAGCACCGCGCACGCCGGGGCCGCCACGGGCGCCCCCGGCCGGGACGACCGCCGCGACAGCGGTGGCGGCCCGCACCGTGCCGACGCGGACGGCGCCGGACCCGACCAGGGTCCGGCCGGCCGCGCCTGAGGCGACTCCCACCCGGGGTACCACCCGGGCGGGGCGTCTGATGTTTCCGACGGGCCGACGACGTCCCGACCACCATTGAGCATGACGCGCCCGCGTGCGGGCGTGCAGGAGGACGGTGTTGATGACCACGCCGCAGCATCGGGTCGCGCGGCCCTCGGCCCAGGGCCTCTACGACCCCACGGCAGAGCACGACGCGTGCGGTGTCGCGTTCGTCGCGACCCTGCGAGGGACGCCCGGCCGAGACATCGTGGACGCAGGCCTGACGGCCCTGCTGAACCTCGACCACCGCGGAGCGGTGGGCGCCGAGGAGAACAGCGGTGACGGGGCAGGGATCCTCACGCAGATACCGGACGCCTTCGTCCGCGACGTCGTCGCGGCGGAGCTCCCGCCCGCCGGCCACTACGCGATCGGCATGGCCTTCCTGCCGCAGGACGTCGCCGAGGCCGACGCCCTCGCGCGCCAGTTCGAGGCGATCGCGGCGGAGGAGAAGCTCGACGTGCTCGCGTGGCGCGACGTGCCGGTGACGGCCGACCTGGTCGGCCCGACGGCACGCGCGTCGATGCCCCTGTTCCGGCAGGTCGTCGTCGCGGCGCCGTCGCGCGAGCTGGCGGGCCTCGAGCTCGACCGGCGCACGTACCGCCTGCGCAAGCGCGCGCAGCACGAGCTGGACCTGTTCCTCGCGTCCCTGTCGAGCCGCACCCTGACGTACAAGGGCATGCTCACGACCGCGCAGCTCGAGCCGTTCTTCCCGGACCTGTCCGACCCGCGCTACGCGTCGGAGATCGCGCTGGTCCACTCGCGCTTCTCCACGAACACGTTCCCGTCGTGGCCCCTGGCGCAGCCGTTCCGGCTCGTGGCGCACAACGGCGAGATCAACACGGTGCGCGGCAACCGCAACTGGATGGCCGCCCGCGAGGGGACGCTGGTCAGCGAGGAGCTCGGCGAGCTCACGTCGCTCCTGCCGGTGTGCACGGAGGGCTCCAGCGACTCCGCGAGCCTCGACGAGGTGCTGGAGCTGCTCCACCTGGGCGGGCGCTCCCTGCCCCACGCGGTGCTGATGATGCTCCCGGAGGCGTGGGAGAACCACGCCGAGATGGACCCCGCGCGCCGGGCGTTCTACCAGTACCACGCGAACCTCATCGAGCCCTGGGACGGGCCCGCCTGCCTCACGTTCACGGACGGCACGCTCATCGGTGCGGTCCTGGACCGCAACGGGCTGCGCCCGGGGCGCTACTGGGTCACGGAGGACGGGCTCGTCGTGCTCGCGTCCGAGGCCGGTGTCCTCGACCTCGACCCGGCCACGATCGTGCGCAAGGGTCGCCTGGAGCCGGGCCGCATGTTCCTGGTCGACACCGCCCAGGGACGGATCGTCGAGGACGACGAGCTCAAGTCGCAGCTCGCCGCCCAGCGCCCCTACGCGCGCTGGATCGAGGAGAACTCGATCTCGCTCGAGTCGCTGCCCGAGCGCGAGCACGTGGCGCACAGCCCGGCCTCGGTGCAGCGGCGCCAGCGGGCCTTCGGCTACACCTCCGAAGAGCTCAAGATCATCCTGACCCCGATGGCGAACCAGGGCGCGGAGCCCCTCGGCGCCATGGGGTCGGACACGCCGGTGGCCGTGCTCTCCAGCCGGCCGCGCCTGCTGTTCGACTACTTCACGCAGATGTTCGCGCAGGTGACCAACCCGCCGCTGGACGCGATCCGCGAGGAGCTCGTCACGTCGATCGGCGGCGCGATCGGTCCCGAGCCGAACCTGCTGTCGGACGACCCGAAGCACGCGCGCAAGCTCGTGCTGCCGTTCCCGGTGCTCGACAACGACGAGCTGGCCAAGATCGTGCGCATCGACCGCGACGAGCGCCTCGAGGGCGAGTTCCGGGCGCACATGGTCCGGGGCCTGTACGAGGTCTCGGGCGGCGGACGTGCGCTCCAGGCCCGCCTCGAGGAGATCTTCGCCGAGGTCGACGCCGAGATCGAGGCGGGGGCCACGCACATCGTGCTTTCCGACCGTGACTCGGACTCCGAGCTGGCGCCGATCCCGTCGCTGCTGCTCACGAGCGCCGTGCACCACCACCTCCTGCGCCGGCAGACCCGCACGCGGATCTCGCTGGTCGTCGAGGCGGGGGACGTGCGCGAGGTGCACCACGTCGCGCTCCTCATCGGCTACGGCGCGGCGGCGGTCAACCCGTACCTCGCCATGGAGACGGTCGAGGACCTCGCGCTGCGCGGGTACCTCGACGTCAGCCCCGAGAAGTCCGTCGCGAACCTCATCAAGGCCCTCGGCAAGGGCGTGCTCAAGGTGATGAGCAAGATGGGCATCTCGACGATCATGTCGTACCGGGGCGCCCAGATCTTCGAGGCCGTCGGGCTCTCGCACGAGCTGGTGGACGACTACTTCACGGGGACGACCAGCCGGCTCGCCGGCATCGGGCTCGACGTCATCGCGGCCGAGGTCGCGGCGCGCCACGCCGAGGCGTACCCGGCGTCGGGCAACCACAAGCCCCACCAGCGCCTCACGAGCGGCGGCGAGTACCAGTGGCGCCGGGACGGCGAGGAGCACCTGTTCGACCCGGAGACCGTGTTCCGGCTCCAGCACGCCACGCGCACGGGCCGGATGGACATCTTCCGGCAGTACACGCGTCGCGTGGACGAGCAGTCGCGCCGGCTCATGACGCTGCGCGGCCTCCTGCGGTTCACGCCCGACCGTGAGCCGGTCCCGATCGACGAGGTCGAGCCGGTCAGCGAGATCGTCAAGCGGTTCAACACCGGTGCGATGTCCTACGGGTCGATCTCGGCCGAGGCCCACGAGACCCTCGCGATCGCCATGAACCGTATCGGCGGACGGTCCAACACCGGTGAGGGGGGCGAGGACCCGGAGCGCCTGTACGACCCCGAGCGTCGCTCGCGGGTCAAGCAGATCGCGTCCGGCCGGTTCGGCGTGACGAGCGAGTACCTCACGCACGCGGACGACATCCAGATCAAGCTCGCCCAGGGCGCGAAGCCGGGCGAGGGCGGCCAGCTGCCCGGCCCCAAGGTGTACCCGTGGGTCGCCCGGACGCGGCACTCCACGCCCGGCGTCGGCCTCATCTCGCCGCCGCCGCACCACGACATCTACTCGATCGAGGACCTGGCGCAGCTGATCCACGACGCCAAGAACGCCAACCCGTCGGCCCGTGTGCACGTGAAGCTCGTCTCCGAGTTCGGCGTCGGCACCGTGGCCACGGGCGTGTCCAAGGCGCACGCGGACGTCGTGCTCATCTCCGGCCACGACGGCGGTACGGGCGCGAGCCCGCTGACGTCGCTCAAGCACGCGGGGACGCCCTGGGAGATCGGCCTGGCCGAGACCCAGCAGACCCTCGTGCTGAACAACCTGCGCGACCGCATCGTGGTGCAGGTGGACGGCCAGATGAAGACCGGGCGCGACGTCGTCGTGGCCGCGCTGCTGGGCGCCGAGGAGTTCGGCTTCGCCACGGCGCCGATGGTGGTCTCCGGCTGCGTCATGATGCGCGTCTGCCACCTCGACACCTGCCCGGTGGGCGTCGCGACGCAGAACCCGGAGCTGCGCAAGCGGTTCACGGGCAAGCCCGAGTTCGTGGTGAACTTCTTCGAGTTCATCGCGCAGGAGGTCCGCGAGCACCTGGCGTCGCTCGGCTTCCGCTCGATCGAGGAGGCCGTGGGTCACGTCGAGGCGCTCGACACCCGCAAGGCCGTGGACCACTGGAAGGCAGAGGGCCTGGACCTGGCCCCGGTGCTCGCTGCACCGTCGGCGGCGGACGGCGCCGTCCTGCACCAGGCGGTGACGCAGGACCACGGCCTGGCCAAGGCGCTCGACAACCAGCTGATCGACCAGGCGCGGCCCGCGCTCGAGGACGCGCTGCCGGTGCGGATCGAGCTGCCCGTGCGCAACGTCAACCGGACGGTCGGCACGATGCTCGGCCACGAGGTGACCAAGCGGTACCGCGGCGCCGGCCTGCCGGACGACACGATCGACGTCACCCTCACGGGCTCCGCCGGCCAGTCGCTCGGCGCGTTCCTCCCGCACGGTGTGACGCTGCGCCTGTACGGCGACGCCAACGACTACGTCGGCAAGGGCCTGTCGGGCGGCCGCATCGTGGTCCGCCCGGACCGTTCGGCCGTGCTCGAGGGTGCTGCCAACGTGGTGGCGGGCAACGTCATCGGCTACGGCGCGACCTCGGGCGAGATCCTGCTGCGCGGTCGCGTCGGCGAGCGTTTCGGCGTGCGCAACTCGGGCGCCACGCTGGTCGTGGAGGGCGTGGGCGACCACGGCTGCGAGTACATGACCGGTGGCACCGTGCTGGTGCTCGGCCCGACGGGCCGCAACTTCGGCGCGGGCATGTCGGGTGGTGTCGCGTACGTGCTCAACCTGCGCGACGTGGCGATGAACACGCAGTCGGTGGCCGCGGGCGAGCTCCAGGTGGGGCCGCTCGACGACGCCGACTGGGACAGCGTGCGCGCCCTGCTGGAGCGGCACCTCGCGGAGACCGGCTCGCCCGTGGCGGCCGAGCTCCTCGAGGACGACGGCGCGCGGGCGCGGTTCTCGCGGGTGCTGCCCGCGGGCTGGGCCCGCGTGCGGGCGGCGCTGGCCGAGGCCGAGGCCGCCGGGAAGACGCTGGGCGAGGGCGACGACTTCGACCCGGCGATGTGGGAGCAGATCATGGAGGTGGCGCGTGGCTGACCCCCGCGGATTCCTGAAGGTGCGGGAGCGCGAGCTCCCGCCGAACCGCCCGGTCGAGGTGCGGCTGCGTGACTGGAAGGACACGCACGCCCACCGGGAGGACGGGCAGCCGTTCCTCAAGGAGCAGGCGGGACGCTGCATGGACTGCGGCATCCCGTTCTGCCACCAGGGCTGCCCGTTGGGCAACCTGATCCCGGAGTGGAACGACCTGGTGTGGCGCGGTCAGTGGGCCGACGCCGTGGAGCGTCTGCACGCGACCAACAACTTCCCCGAGGTCACCGGTCGCGTCTGCCCGGCGCCCTGCGAGACCAGCTGCGTGCTCGGCATCAACCAGCCCGCGGTGACGATCAAGAACGTCGAGGTCTCGATCATCGACGAGGCGTTCGCCCGCGGCCTGGTCACGCCCCAGGTCCCGCAGCGCCTCACGGGCTCGACCGTGGCCGTGGTGGGGTCCGGCCCCGCGGGCCTGGCGGCGGCCCAGCAGCTGACCCGGGCGGGCCACACCGTCGTCGTGTACGAGCGCGACGACGCCATCGGTGGCCTGCTGCGCTACGGCATCCCGGACTTCAAGCTGGAGAAGCTCCACATCGAGCGCCGGCTGGCGCAGATGGAGGCCGAGGGCACCCGGTTCCGCCCGGGCGTCGCCATCGGGCGTGACATCACGTGGGACGCGCTGCGCCGCCGGTTCGACGCCGTCGTGGTGGCCACCGGCGCGACCGTGCCGCGCGACCTGGCGCTGCCGGGCCGCGACTTGCCGGGCATCCACTTCGCGATGGACTTCCTCACGCCGGCGAACAAGGCCGCGGCGGGGAACCCTGTCGAGGGCGCCCCGACGGCCGAGGGCAAGCACGTCGTGATCATCGGCGGCGGCGACACGGGCTCGGACTGCCTGGGCACCTCGCTGCGCCAGGGTGCGGCGAGCGTGACGACCCTGGCGATCGGCAAGAAGCCGCCGCTCGAGCGTCCGGCGGGCCAGCCGTGGCCGACCGACCCGATCGTGTTCGAGGTCTCCACGTCTCACGAGGAGGGTGGGGAGCGCAGCTACCTGGCCTCGACGGTAGAATTCGTGGGCGGCGAGGACGGGAACGTCCGGGCCCTGCGGGTCGCGGAGACGGAGTACCTGCCGGACGGCCGCCGGGTGCCCCGGGCGGGCACCGAGCGGGAGATCCCCGCCGACCTGGTCCTGATCGCGATGGGCTTCACCGGTCCGGAGACGGACGAGCTGGTCACCCAGACCGGCGCGGAGCTCACCACCCGCGGGCTGGTCCGGCGCGGCGACGACTACGCCACCAGCCTGCCCGGCGTGTACGCGACGGGCGACGCGGGTCGCGGGCAGTCCCTGATCGTCTGGGCGATCGCGGAGGGCCGTGCGACGGCGGCCGCGGTCGACGCCTACCTGCAGGGCAGCAGCGAGCTGCCCGCGCCGGTGGGCCCGCGGACGGTCGCGCTGCTTGTAAAATACTAACACCCAAGACCCCGTACCGGGTGGCCGAGCGCCCCCCGGGGGCCGCCCCGGCTCGCGCCGGGGCGGATCGACGACGAGGCTGGAGACATGCGCAGAGCGAAGATCGTGTGCACCATCGGACCCGCGACGGCGTCGCCGACCAAGCTCCGTGAGCTGGTCGACGCGGGCATGGACGTGGCCCGGATCAACCGGAGCCACGGGGAGCAGGCCGAGCACGAGGCCGTCTACCACGGTGTACGAGAGGCGGCGAAGGAGTCCGGCCGCAACGTCGCAGTCCTCGTCGACCTCCAGGGCCCCAAGATCCGGCTCGGCCGGTTCGCGGGCGACCAGAAGCACTTCCTGAACGAGGGCGACACCTTCACCATCACCACGGAGGACGTGGAGGGGACGAAGGAGCTCGTCTCGACGACCCACAAGGGCCTGGCGAAGGACGCCCGCGTCGGCGACCCGCTCCTCATCGACGACGGCAAGGTGCGCGTGCGCGTCACCGCCGTCGAGGGCCCGCGCGTCGTGACGACCGTCGAGGTCGGCGGCCCGGTCTCGAACAACAAGGGCATCAACCTCCCGGGCGTCGCGGTCTCCGTGCCGGCGCTCTCGGAGAAGGACACCGACGACCTGCGGTGGGCGCTGCGCCTCGGCGCGGACATCATCGCGCTGTCGTTCGTGCGGTCCGCCAAGGACTACGACGACGTCGCGGCGATCATGGCGGAGGAGGGCCGCACGGTCCCCGTCGTCGCCAAGATCGAGAAGCCGCAGGCGGTGGAGAACCTGGAGGAGGTCGTCGCGGCCTTCGACGGCTTCATGGTGGCGCGCGGCGACCTCGCCGTGGAGATGCCGCTGGAGCAGGTCCCGCTGGTGCAGAAGCGCATCGTGGAGCTCGCCCGCCGCAACGCCAAGCCGGTGATCGTCGCCACGCAGGTGCTGGAGTCGATGACCACCAGCCCGACGCCGACGCGCGCCGAGGCGTCCGACTGCGCCAACGCGGTGCTCGACGGCGCGGACGCGGTCATGCTCTCGGGCGAGACGAGCGTCGGTGACTACCCGATCGTCACGGTCCAGACGATGGCCCGGATCATCGAGGCCACCGAGGAGATGGGCCGCGAGCGCATCGCCCCGCTCGGCTCGTCGCCGCACACCCGCGGTGGCGTCATCACGCGGGCGGCGGCCGAGATCGGCGACTCGCTGGGCGTGAAGTACCTCGTGACCTTCACCCAGTCGGGCGACTCGGCGAAGCGCATGTCGCGCCTGCGCTCGGGCATCCCCCTGCTCGCCTTCACGCCGGAGGAGAGCGTGCGCAGCGTGCTCGCGCTCACCTGGGGCACCACCACCTACCAGGTGCCGAAGGTCGACAGCGTCGACGCGATGGTCGGCCAGGTGGACTCGACCCTGCGCGCCAACGGGCTCGCCGAGCCGGGCGACCGCGTCGTCATCGTCTCGGGTGCTCCCGTGGGCGTTCCGGGGACGACGAACTCGATCCTGGTGCACAAGGTCGGCAGCCACGGCGACCTGTCCGCGATGGCGGAGTGAGCTGACGCGGGCATCGTCCCGCGGACGACGCCGGGGGCGTGCGGC
>NZ_JBHUWC010000010.1:0-51124 GCF_042670225.1 Isoptericola sp. NPDC057191
GGTGGCCGGCGGTGCCGCGGGCGCCGCTCCGCCGAGCAGGCCGCAGCCGCCGTGCAGCAGCGCGGCGGCCGCCACCCCCGCGGTGCCGGCAGCCGCCGGCGTGCCGCGGGCCGTCACAGCCCCACCTTGCGCAGGAACTCGTCGAACGCCGCGTCGACGCCCGCGAGCGCACCCTCGTCGTGCAGCTCGATGACGGCGGTGACGGGCGTGCCGGACATGACGAGGCCGTTCTCCGCGCCCCGGACCAGACCGTCGCTGCGCACCTCGACCGTCGCCTCCGCCTGGTTCCGGGTGTTGCGGACCGCGACCGCGGACACCGTCCCCTCGAGCTCGGCCTGGTCGGGCAGCACGACCGTGACGGGCGCGCCGTCCCGGACGCGGGCGAAGTCGGCGGGGTCGAGCACCAGCCGGGCGTCGACGAAAAGCGAGCCGCGACGCTCCACCGAGGCCAGGACCTCCCCCGCCTGGGCGAAGCCGCCGAGCCCGACTGCGACGTCCGTGACGGTCCCGTCGGCGGGCGCGACGACGGTCATCCTGCCGTCGTCGGTGACCTCGTAGGCGGAGGCCTCCTTGCCGACGAGTCCGACGGCCAGGTCGTGCTGGAGGGTGAGGCTGCGCAGCACCAGCAGCGGGTCGCCGGCGTGCACCTCGTCCCCGGGCTCCACGAAGGACCGGGTGACGGTCCCCGCGTAGTCCGTGCCGACGTCGAGGGTCTCGGCGGCGATCGTCGCGGTCGACGATGTGGCCTGGCCCTCCCGCCGGTTCAGCACCAGCGTGAGCGCCGCGCACAGCAGCACCACCCCGAGCAGGCCCCCGACGAGACGCAGGCGGTTGGTCCAGGTCATGCGGCACCTCCGGTGGCCGGGACGAGCGCGGGAACGAGGCCGGGCGTCGTCGTCCCGGGGGTCGTCTCGGGGGGCGCCGCGGCGTGCCGGGCGGCCACCGCCCCGCGGCGCGCCTGACGAGCCTCGCGGCCCGCCGTGACGACGAACGCGCCGAGGATGAGCGTGTTGGTGACGTTCCACGCGAGCGCGAGGCTCGGCCACGGGTCGCCCCACTCCTTCCACACCCCTACCGCCGAGGTGATGAGCAGGAAGGCGAAGAACAGCACCTGCGGCACCATGAAGTTGAACGGCGACTCGGCCCGCCCGGCCCGGCCCGTGACGTGCCAGGCCTGCTCCTTGCCCGTCAGCGCGTTCCACAGGGCCTTGGTGTAGATCGGGAAGGACACCGACGCGAGCATCAGCACCTCCCAGCGGAACGAGCCGAGCGTGAAGAACGCGATCGCGATCTGCATGGCGTAGAAGCCGGCGTAGTACAGCAGCCACGTGCCCCACGAGATCGTCAGGTCCATCGGCGTGAGGTCCAGGTAGATCTGCAGCGGCGGCACGAGGAGCAGCACGAGCGGCGCGATGCCGGTCAGGTAGTGGGTCGCGGTCACCGTGTACTGCAGGCGCTGGTCCAGGGTGAGCCGCCGCCGGGGGCTGAGCGGGTTGTGCTGCAGCATGATCTCGAACCCGCCCGTGGCCCACCGCAGCTGCTGCTTCGTGTACGCCTCGACGGTCTCCGGGGTGTCACCCAGCGCGAGCACGGTCGGGATGTAGACCGTCCGCCAGCCGCGCTCGTGCAGGAGCAAGGACGTCCACACGTCCTCGGACTTCGAGTCCGTGTACATCCCGCCGACGTCGTCGATCGCCGCCCGCCGGAAGATCACGTTGGTGCCGACGCAGAACGCCGCGTTGAACCGGTTCCGGCCGGGCTGGACGAACCGGTAGAACACCGCCTGCATGTATCCCGCCCCGCGGGAGACGAGGTTGTCGAGGTTGCCGTACGTCTGCGGCGTCTGCACGAACGCGACGTCGTCCTCGGCGAAGAACGGCACGGTCTCGACGAGCAGGTCCGGCCGCGGCACGAAGTCCGCGTCGAGGATGACGAAGTACTCGCCCTTGGCGATCGTGAGCGCGTGGTTGACGTTCCCGGCCTTCGCGCCGTGGCTCGACAGCCGCCGCACGTAGCGCGCGCCGAGCGTGGCGGTCAGGTCGCGCACCGCGTCGGACCTGCCGTCGTCGAGCACCCAGGTGCGGTGCGCGCCCCGCATCGCGACCGCGGCGCGCACCGTGCGCGCGATCGTGTCGAGGCTCTCGCCGTAAGTCGTGATGAAGACGTCCACCGTGACCGGCCGGTCGTGCAGGTACAGCCTCCAGCGGCTCGGGTCGTCCTCCGCCTCGTCCCGGACGATCTCGGGCAGGTCGAACAGGCGGTCCTGGGCGTGGTGGAACGCGAAGCCGCGCGGGTCGTAGCCGCTCGACAGGACGGTCCACATCGCGAGGAGGGCCTGGGCCACGAGGACCGTCTCCGCGGTGATGACCATGACGTACGGCAGCGCGTCGCCACGGTTGGCCGGGTTGAGCAGGAACACCGCGTAGGCGACGACGCCGAGCGTCGCGAGCATCATGATCAGGCCGAGCGACGGGGACCGTGCGGCGGCGTTCTCGTCGCGCGGCGGGGCGGTCGGACGCCGTTCCTCGGTGGGCCCGGTGGGCCGTGGTCGGGACCGGACGTGCTGGGTCCGGCGGGGGGTGACGACGAGACGGTCGAACTCGGAGACGGACATGACGTGTCCTCCGGGCGCAGCAGCGACGGCCCGTGCCGGGCCGTTCGGTCGACCGGGCGCCCGCGTCCTGGTGCGCGACGGCGTGGGGCCGCGCGCCCGGGACCGCCCGGTGTGATCGACCTCGTCGTCGGATGCGTCGTCATGACGTCGTGACGGTGCTGCCCCCTGAGACGGCACGAGGTGCCCCGCTCGAGAGCGGGCCACCTCGTCGTCCGATCGTCAATATAGTCACGGCGCCGAGGCGTGTCACGGGTTGTCGGCGGGCGCGTCCAGCGGCTGAGACCATGGCCTCGGCAGACTGTTGCCGCAGGTCACAGCATCGCGCCACGCTCGGCCAGCCCGGCAAGGCTGGGTCAGTCGCTGGCCGCCGCGGCGCGCTCCTCGACCCTGCGCCAGAACTCGACCATCGTGAGCCCGAGGGCGTCCACGGTCCTGATGAGGACCGGGGTCGGCACCTCGCGGCGGCCGCGCACGTAGCGCGTCATGGACTCCTCGGAGACGCCCACCGCCGCGGCAAGCTGGGCGTTCGTCAGCCCGGACGCCGCGCGCTCAGCGATGAGCGTCTTCACCAGCGCATCTTGCGTCTGTTGCAAATCCACGGGGCCACCTTGCCAGCCTCCGGGCATCCTCTGGTGCGCCACGGCCCGGCAGGTGGGCGACGGCCGAGCTGTTGTCTCGAGCGTGCATTGACGCTATGGCCGGACTACCGTCCGCATGGGAGGCCAACCAGCCATCCCGTCAGATCGGAGGGAACGGGAGAATCGAATGAGAGATCACCTGCCCTGGGGCGTCACCGCACTGACCGCTCTCGGAACCGCGCTGGTTCTGGCCGGCGCGACAACGGTCACCGCCACCCCGGCAATCACAGAGACGCCTCCGACCGGCGTGCCCCCTGCGTCGGCGCCGACCGTCGCGACCACCGGCTACGACGCTGTCATCGACGGCACCCCGCCCGCGGAGGACCCTGACACCATCGGGTTCGCGGTCACGGGCGACACCACGATCGAGGACGTCGTCGACAGCATCGTGAAGCAGGAGGGGAAGCGGGCAGCCGCCGCCTTCTTCGACGAAGCGGCGGACCAGGGCCTCGCGTTCCCGGGCCTGAGCGCGGTGGACAGTACCGACCAGCTCGACGCCATCGCGGACTCCCTGACCAGCGACACCCCGCTCGACTCGGACGTCGCCGACCGGATCGTCGGCCCCGGTTCGGCACCCGTCGACGAGTTCGCGCCCGCGGAGCAGCCGACGGCCGTGGCCGCGACGTTCACCGACGCGCCGTCGTTCCAGTCGGACCCGTACACCTCGGGCGCCGCTACCACCATGGCGATCGGGCCCGGTGTGAAGACGAACCACGCCACCTCGAACGGGTACGCGTGGCTGATGAGGGACTACCTCGCGTACTACACCTGCAAGATCGGGGGCATCCTGTTCTGCACGATGCAGGACCGGATCGACTTCCGGTTCACGATCAACCCGGCAACGAGGACCACCAAGGTGGACGAGAACTTCAGGCGGGTGGGCAACCGGAAGATGAGCCGATACGTCACGGTGAAGGCTCAGGCCTACGCTGTTTCGAAGTTCCGCGGCACCGACTACGACGAGTGGCGCACCCCGGGCGACGCGATCCAGTGGGTCCGCACCTCCAGCAGCATGGGAGGGAAGAAGGTCAAGTTCAAGATGACCTTCACCGGCCTCACGCCTAGCGGCACGATCACCGGCAGCGGGTGGACCAACTACACCAAGCCGTGCAGCAAGAAGAACTGTCGCTGGCCCTCCTAGGATCAAAGCCATGACCCGTGAGGACGACCTGCGTGCCTGGGCGCGCTCCGCCGATATTGAACAGCGGTTCGCGGCCGCAGACGCCGATGACCTTCCTGTCGCGGTCATGCGCGAACTCCTGCACGACCCCGACCCGGAGGGACAAGTAGTGATGTCGCTACTCGCGAACTACGCCGTCCCGCGCGAGGTGCTCGACGAGGCGCGAAATTTGCCCTTGAGCAGCGCGCGCATGGGGCAGATCGCCAACCATCCGAACGCGCCGTTCGACCTCGCCGAAGCGCAACCGCTGTGGAAGCACACCTACCTGTCCATCACCTCATACTGCGAGGGGAAGGGGCTCGGGGAGGACGTACGCGACCGCATCGCGGAGGTGTGGGCCGACCTCGTGCCCGGACAGGGCGGCACCCTCGCGGAGGCGGTCGCCGCCGCGCGCTGACGACACACGCGCGCGCCCCGCCCCCGCCGTTGCAGGGGACGGGGCACGCCCGGCCGGGGCTCGGTGGTCGGTGCTCGGGTCAGAGCTGTGTCGCGACCTCGCGGGCCACCAGGTCCAGGTGGTCGAGGTCGTGCAGGTCCAGCACCTGCAGGTACACCCGCTGGACGCCCTGGTCGCGCAGCGTCCCGAGCCGGTCGACGGCTTCCGCGACCGTGCCGGCGACGCCGTGCTCGCGCAGCTCGGCCGGCTCGCGCCCGATCGCCGCGGCACGACGCGCGAACTCTGCCTCGTCCTGGCCCACCGCCAGCACGAGCGCCACGGACTGCACGATCGAGTCGGGGGTCCGGCCTGCCTCCGCCAGGGCGTCGTCGATCACCGTGATGCGCGTCGCCACGGTGTCGAGCTCGGGGAACGCCTGGTTGTACTCGTCGCCGAACCGTGCCGCGAGCGCCGGCGTCCGGCGGGGACCGCCGCCGCCCACGATGACGGGGATCTTCGCCTGCGCCGGCTTGGGGAGCGCCGGGGAGTCGGTGAGCGTGTAGTGCTCGCCCTCGAAGGAGTACGAGCCGCCCACGGGCGTGCCCCACAGCCCGGTGAGGATCTCCAGCTGCTCCTCCAGCAGGCCGAACCGCTTCGCGGGGAAGGGGATGCCGTACGCCTCGTGCTCGCGGGCGAACCAGCCTGCGCCCAGGCCGAGCTCGACGCGGCCGCCGGACATCTGGTCCACCTGCGCGACCTGGATCGCCAGCACCCCCGGGTGCCGGAACGTCGCGGAGGTGACGAGGGTGCCCAGCCGCACGGTGGACGTGTCGCGGGCGAGGCCGGCGAGCGTCGTCCAGGCGTCGGTCGGGCCGGGCAGGCCGTCGCCGCCCATCGTCAGGTAGTGGTCGGAGCGGAAGAACGCGCTGAAGCCGAGGGTCTCGGTCGCCTGGGCGACGGCGAGCAGGTCGTCGTAGGACGCGCCCTGCTGGGGCTCGGTGAAGACACGCAGGTCGAGGGTCACGGGTTCGCCTCTCGGGTGGAGCGGTGGACGGCGGGGATGGCGCGGCGGGTCAGTCGAAGGTCGGCGAAGAGGTGCGCGAGCGCTTGAGCTCGAAGAAGTCGGGGAACGACGCGAGCGCGACCGCTCCGTCGAAGATCCGCACCGCGTCCTCGCCGCGGGGCACGCGCGTCAGCACGGGGCCGAAGAACGCGACGCCGTCGACGTGGATGGTCGGCGTGCCGACCTCCTCCCCCACGGGCTTCATGCCCTCCTCGTGCGAGACGGCGAGGTCGGCGTCGTAGTCCTCGGACGTCGCAGCGTCGGCGAGCGCGGCGGGGAGCCCGGCCTCCGCCAGCGCCTCCCGGGCGACCCCGTCGAAGTCCGTGCGCCCGCCGGGGTGGATGCGCGTGCCGGCCGCCGTGTAGAACGCGCTGAACGCCTCCGGGCCGTGGTCCGTCTGGACCGCGGCCGCGACGCGGCCGATGCCGCGCGACGCGTCGATCTTGGCCCGGTAGTCCGCCGGGAGGTCCCGGCCCTCGTTGAGCAGGTACAGGCTCATCAGGCGGAACGTGAGGCGCACGTCGCGGTGCTCGGCCACCTCCAGCGCCCAGCGGGACGTGATCCAGGCGAACGGGCACAGCGGGTCGACGTAGACGTCGACGACCGGCACGGTCGACGGGGCGGACGTGGTCTCGGGCGCGGTCTCGGGGGCCGTGGCGGTCGCGGAAGTCACGCCCGCCACCCTACCCACGCCCGCCCACGCCGCCCCGACACCGCCGCCCGGGCACCTGCAGCGGTAGCCTCCCCCCGTGCGCAACGTGCGGTGGGCCAGCGTCTGGACGGTCTTCGGCGCGTGCGTGGTCGCGGTCGCGATGCTCTCGATCGTCCTGCGCGGGCGGCTGTGGGCGTGGATCCCGTTCTTCCTCGCCGTCGGCGTCGCCGTGCGCGAGATCCGGTACCTGCAGCGCTCCCGCCGTCCTGCCGACGCCCGGTTCGACGAGCCGCGGCGCGACCGGCGGGACGACCGCCGCAAGCACGGCTGACGCCCGCGGGCCCGGGGGCGAGCGGACGTCCGCGGGTGGGGACGCGCCGCCGGAGTAACCTCCGTGACATGACCGCCGTCCGGACGCACACCCACGCCCAGGCCGTCGACGCCGCGATCGACCTCTTCTCCCGGCAGGGCTACGAGCAGACCACCGTCGAGGAGATCGCCGACGCGGCACGCGTCAGCCGTGCCACCTTCTTCCGCCGCTTCCGCTCCAAGGAGGACGTGGTCTTCGCCGACCACGAGCTGCTCCTCGAGGAGGTCGTGGTGATGCTCGCCGAGACGCGGCCCGAGGCCCGCGCGAGCGAGGAGTCCGGCCGCGCGCCCGAGCGGGCGTGGGACCCGGCCACCGACCCGTACCTCGAGGTGTGCCGGGCGGCACGGCTCGTCTTCGACCACCACGTGGGCCAGCGCGAGACGTCGATCGCCCGCCACCAGCTCCTGCAGCAGGTGCCCGCGCTGCGCGACCGCGAGCTCGTCACCACCCACCGCTACGAGCGCGCCTTCACCGCCTACCTGCGTGACACGCTGCCCCCGGACCGTTCCACCACGACGATGTCGATCGCGTTCGCCGCGTCCGTCGTCGCGGTGCACAACGCGATCCTGCGGCGCTGGCTGCGCCACCCCCACCTCGACCTGCGCCCCGAGCTGGAGGAGGCCTTCGCCGACCTGCGGCGCGCGGCGATCGCCCCCTTCCCGCACACGGACGAGCAGCTCGCCGCGGCGAGCGAGGTGCGTGCGGGCGAGACGGCCGACGCCGCCGACGCTGCCGACGCTGCGCCCCGCACGTCCGCGACCGGCTCCGACGGACGGCGCGTCGTCGTCACCGTCCTGGAGCCCGGCGCGGGGCCCGACGACGTGGCCCGCGCCGTCCGCGACGCGCTCTCCTGAACACGCCGGAATGACCCTGTGGCATCCTGCGTTGTGCAGGACGCCGCCGGGACCTCCGGCGGTGGAAGACACGCACGTACGTGCTCCGGGGTCGGTGAAATTCCGAGCCGGCGGTGACAGCCCGCGACCCGGCCTCCTTCGGGAGGCCGGCTGACCTGGTGAGATTCCAGGGCCGACGGTCAAAGTCCGGATGGGAGGAAGCACGTGCGGCACGCGCCCGGCCACGGGTGGGTGCCGCCGGGCGTCGTGTCGTCGGCGACGGCCGTGAGCCGTCCTCGGCGAGCGTCAGCCCTCACCCCGGACGCCCGCACGCTCGGACCGGGAGAGTGAACGATGGACGCGATCGACGCGTTCTTCAACG
The DNA here is from genome assembly GCF_042670225.1 of Isoptericola sp. NPDC057191. Classification (NCBI taxonomy): domain Bacteria; kingdom Bacillati; phylum Actinomycetota; class Actinomycetes; order Micrococcales; family Promicromonosporaceae; genus Isoptericola; species Isoptericola sp. NPDC057191. The sequence goes on from NZ_JBHUWC010000010.1 coordinate 8,109, forward strand.
CCACGCTGACCATCGGCGACCAGCAGATGTCGTGGCGAGAGATCGTCGGCAACCTGTTCGGCCTCGCCTCCGCGCTCGGCGGCATGCGCCGCAAGGTGTGGGCGTGGCCCGTCGGCATCGTCGGCAACCTCGTGCTGTTCACCGTCTTCATGGGCTCGTGGTTCGGCGACTCCAGCCGCGCCGACATGCTCGGCCAGGCGGGCCGCCAGGTGATGTTCCTGATCGTGTCGATCTACGGCTGGGTGCAGTGGCGGCGCACCCAGCGCGCCGACCTCGACGTGCGCGCCGACGGCAAGGTCCCCGCCGAGGGCGGCTCGGCGGTGCACCCGCACTGGGCCTCCTGGCGGGCACGCGTGGGGATCGTCGTCGTCATGGTGGGCGGCACCCTGCTCCTCACGCCGCTGTTCCGCGCGCTCGGCTCCTACGAGCCCGTGTGGTCGGACGCCTGGATCTTCATGGGCTCTCTGGTCGCCACGTACGGCATGGCGAAGGGGTGGGTGGAGTTCTGGCTCGTGTGGGTCGCGGTCGACGTCGTCGGCGTGCCGCTGCTCTGGTCGGCGCAGTACTACGCGACCGCGCTGATGTACGTGTTCTACGGCGCGTTCACGCTGACCGGGTTCTTCGTCTGGTGGCGCGTGCACCGTCGCGAGCAGGCCCAGGCCACCGCGGCCGCCGTCGCGCCCTGACCATGATCGGAGCGGCAGTTCGTGTTCCGGGCGGCAGTTCGAACTGCCGCGCTGTGACCGAACTGCCGCTCTGACGCCGTCGGACGCGATACTGCGCGGGTGCGGATCACCCTGCTCCGGCACGCCGAGCCGGAAGTCACCGCGGACGCCCTTCCGGAGGCGTGGCCGCTGACGTGCGCTGGTCGCGAGGCGGCACGCCGCCTCCGGCTCCCGCAGGACGCCCGCGTCGTCGCGAGCCCCGAGCGCAAGGCGGTCGAGACCCTCGCCCTGGCCCTCGGCGTCGCCGACGTCCCCGTCGACCCGCGGTTCGCCGAGGTGCGGCGCCCGGCCGAGCCGGTCGCTCCAGGCTTCCGGACGGTGCGCCAGGCCTGGGTCCAAGGCGCGCACGACGGGCGTCACGACGGCTGGGAGACCACGGCCGAGGCGGCACGGCGGTTCGACGACGGCGTCCGCGACCGGGCGGGCGGGCACGACCTGGTGGTCGCGACGCACGGCATGGTGCTGACCGCCTGGCTCGTGTCGGTGGGCCAGGTGGCGGCGGGCGCTCCGGCTGCCGCGTTCTGGGACGCCCTCGCGCTCCCGGACGTCGTCACGGTCGACCTCGGACCCTGACCTCAGCTGCGCGAGGCGCTGGACATGTCTGCGTATTGAGCCGACGGATGTCGGCCCTGCTCAGCAGCGTGCGGCGCCGGCCGGAGAGCGCTCCCCGCGGATCGCAGCGGCTTGACCGACAACCGCGGCCACCTCCTGGGTGACCGGCCCGGCGACGTCGGCGCTCCGACCTGAGGGCACTGCTGACGCAGGCAGAGTCCGGGTCATCGTTGCGGGGTGGTTCGCGAAGGGTTCAGCGCCCGTCACAGACCCGGCGGCGACGTATGTGGCGCGCACGGTCCCGACGGCCACGACCGCCGCCACGACCGCGATCGCGATGGCCGCTATCGCAGCCGACGTGCGGCGCCGGCGGTCCCCCCTGAGCGCTATAACTCCAGCGGCGAGGATGACGACGAGTCCCGCAAACCAGAACGCGGCCGCGCTGGCGTGGAATGCAGGGACGAAGGCCAGGCTCACCGTCGCCACGGCGAGCAGCATGAGTGCAACTGTCGTCCTGCGTTGCCGGAGATTTGCGCCGGGTCGAGTTGTCTTCATCGTCAACTCTCTTCTCGAAAGGGGAATCCGTGCGGCCTGGCTCACCTCTCGTGGTCCTGCTGTCCAATCGGCTCAGAAGCAACTGAAACACATGCATAAAGCGCTCTATCGCGGCTAGCGCTCGTCGACGTGAGGACGCCTGGCGTGTGCACGACGACGGGGACCCGCGCGGTTGCGCAGGTCCCCGTCGTGGTGCCGGTCGGGTCAGGTCAGGCGAAGGCCGAGACCCCGGTGATGTCGCGGCCGACGATGAGCGCCTGCATCGACTCGGTGCCCTCGTAGGTGTGCAGCGCCTCGAGGTCGGCGAAGTGCCGGGCGACGCGGTTGCCGAGCAGGATGCCGTTGCCGCCGAGCATGTCGCGCGCGATGGAGGCGACCTCGCGCGCCTGCCGCGTCGTCGTGTACTTGGCGAGGGAGGCCTGCTCGCCGGTGAGGGTGCCGGCGTCCGCGAGACGGGTGATCTGCGCGACCAGCAGCTGCATCTGCGTCACGAGCGACAGCATGCGGGTCAGCCGCTCCTGCACCATCTGGTTCTTGGCCAGGGGGCGGCCGAACTGGATGCGCTGCGTGGAGTAGGCGGCTGCGGCCTCGTAGCAGGCGACGGCGTGCCCGACGGCGGACCAGGCGACGGCGAGGCGGGTCGCGAAGAGGACGGCTGCGGTCGCCTTGAACGACGTCGCGCCGGGGAGGGCGGCGTCTGCGGGGACGAACACATCGTCGAGCACGATGTGCGCCTGCCAGATGGCGCGCAGCGACACCTTGCCCTCGATGGTGGTGGCGGTGTACCCGGGGGCGTCCTGCGGCACGATGAAGCCGTGCACCTGGTTGTCGCCGTCGTCCCCGACGAGCCGGGCCCAGACGACGGTGATGTCGCCGCAGGAGCCGAAGCCGATCCACTTCTTCTCGCCGTCCAGGACGTAGCCCTCGACGCCGTCGCGGGTCTCCTTGCGGGCCGTGGTCTCCAGCGAGACCGAGTCGGAGCCGTGGGTGGGCTCCGTGAGCGCGAACGCGCCGAGGATCTCTCCGCGCGCCATCGGCCCCGCGTACCGCTCGACCTGCTCGGGCGAGCCGTGCATGACGATCGAGCGCAGCGCGAGGCCGCCCTGGACGCCGCAGATCGTGGCGACGGAGCCGTCGCCGCGGGACATCTCCATGCTGGCGAGGCCCTCGGCCATGAACGACACGGAGGGGCGGCCGGGCACGTCGACGCCGTCGCGCAGGAAGTCGCGCTCGGCGAGCTTCTTCACGAGGTCGAACGGCACCTCGGCGCGCTCCCAGTAGCCGTCGATGACGGGCAGCACCTCGTCCTGGACGAACTCGCGGACGGCGAGCTGGTGGGCACGCTCCTCGGGCTTGACGTCGGCGAACGCGCCCACGTAGTCGAGGTCCAGCGGCTGCGAGACGTCGTAGTCGGGGGCGGTCACGCCGGGCATGACGGGGGCGGTGCGGGTCATCGACGACCTCTCTCTGCGCGGGGGTCCGTCGTTCCGGGCCCGGGAGAAGGACGACCGGCGCCGCCAAGGCTGGTGGATTGGCGCCGCCGGTCTCCCCCCATCGTGACCCGCGACGGCGTCTCACGTCAAGCGATACTCGGTCTCAGCCTGTCCGGGCGAGGATGCTGAGGGCATGGCGACGACCAGCGCGGGCCTCCTGCTCTACCGGACCACGTCCGACGGAGGGCTCGAGGTGCTGCTCGGGCACATGGGCGGGCCGTTCTGGGCGCGCAAGGACGAGGGCGCGTGGACGGTCCTCAAGGGCGAGCTCGAGCCGGACGAGGAGCCGCACGCCGCCGCCCTGCGCGAGGCGGCCGAGGAGCTCGGCCTGCCGCTCCCCCCGCCGTCGACCCCTGACGTCGACCTCGGGGAGGTGCGCCAGAAGTCCGGCAAGCGCGTCCTCGCGTGGGCGCGCGAGTGGCCCCCGCCCGGGCCGGACCTGGACCAGGTGCGCAGCAACACCGTCGAGATCGAGTGGCCGCCGCGGTCGGGCCGTCGTATCGAGGTGCCGGAGATCGACCGCGTCGCCTGGTTCGGGCCGGACGACGCGCGGCGCCTGGTCGTCAGCGCCCAGGCCGCGCTCGTCGACCGGCTGCAGTCCGCGCTGGAGGGCTGACCACCTCGGCACGGCCCGCACTACCTCGGCACGGTGTGGACTACCTCGGCACGGTGTGGACTACCTCGGCAGGGCTCGCACTACCTCGGCACGGCCCCAACTACCTCGGCAGGGTGGGGACTCCCTCGGCGTCAGGTGGTGAACGTGAGCCAGAGGAGGGCGACGTTGAGCGCGACGATGACGGCCGCGACCGTCCAGGCGGCGGCCTGGGTGGCGACGCCGTTGCGGAACCCGCCGAGCAGGCCGGCGTCGCGGGTGATGCGCACCAGCGGGACCATCGCGAACGGGATGCCGAAGCTCAGCACCACCTGGCTCACCACCAGCAGCCACGTGGGCGAGACTCCCGTCGCGAGCAGGATGATCGCGGGCACCAGGGTGACCAGTCGCCGGGCCAGCAGCGAGACGCGCACCCGCAGCAGGCCGGCCATGATCTCGGCGCCGGCGTACGCCCCGACCGAGGTCGACGCGAGCCCGGACGCGAGCAGCCCCACCCCGAAGAGCACGGCGACGGTCGGGCCGAGCGAGGCCTCGATGGCGGCGTGCGCACCTTCGATGGAGTCGGTGCCGGCACGCCCCGGCAGGTTCGCTGCGGCGAGCAGCAGCATCGCGATGTTCACGCCTCCCGCCAGCACCAGCGCCGCGACGACGTCCCACCGGGTCGCCGTGAGCAGGCGGCGCACGGTCGCCGTCGAGGGCGGGCCGGGCTCGACGGCGTCCCCGTCCGCCGCACCGGCGGCGAGCAGGTGCTGCTGCCGCACGCGCGCGTCGTGCCGCACCCGGTCGCGCGCGAGCGAGGAGTGCAGGTAGATCGCGTGCGGCATCACCGTGGCGCCAAGCATGGAGGCGGCCAGCAGCACCGACTCGGGGCCGTCGAGCCGGGGCACGAGCCCGCCGAGCAGCGCGCCCAGGTCGGGCGGGGCGAAGAAGAGGCCCGCGCAGAACCCGACCGTCAGCACCACGAGCATCGACGTCACGACCGACTCGAAGACGCGCTGGCCGCGCCGCTGCTGCACCGAGAGCACCACCATCGACACGACGCCGGTGATGAGGCCCCCGAGCACCAGCGGCACGCCGAACAGCAGGTGCAGGGCGATGGCGCCGCCGATCACCTCGGCGACGTCGGTGGCCATGGCGACGACCTCCGCCTGCAGCCAATAGGCCACGCGCCCGCGGCGCGAGAGTCGTTCCCCGAGCACCTCGGGCAGCGACCGGCCGGTGACCACGCCCAGCTTGGCGGACAGGTACTGCACCAGCACCGCCATGACGTTCGCGACGACGAGCACCCACACGAGCAGGTACCCGAACCGGGCGCCGGCCGTGAGATTGGCCGCGACGTTCCCCGGGTCCACGTACGCGATGGCGGCGACGAACGCCGGGCCGAGCAGGGCCACCAGCCGCGCGGGACGCACGCCACGGCCCGCACGCCCGGGCGGTGCCGGGACGACGGCGGGGGCGGGCTCGACGGGCGGTCGGGTCACGAGGTCCTCCGGTCAGCAGGTTTCGGGTGTCCGAAACTCTAGACGTCCATCACCGTATCTCGCATCCTCCTCGCCGTTCCGGGGCACCGCCGAGGAGGGTCTGTCACCATGTCGCTCGTGCCACCCACGACGACCGCCTCTGCCCGCCGCGCCCCGGGTCCGCTCGGCGCCGCGCTGCGGTCCCGGTGGCTGCTGGCGCTCGGCTTCGTCGCCGTGCACGTGTGGGTGGTGCACCAGGCGATCCGCTGGGGAAACACGATCTACGGCGACGTCACCCTCTACGAGTGGTGGGCCCGTCACGGCCTCACCACGGGGCAGTGGCCCGTGCTCGACTACGACTGGGTGTACCCCGTCGGCGCGCTCGTCCCCGTCACCCTGCCCGCCCTCGTCTCGGGCGGCCTGCTGGGGTACGAGATCGTCTGGACCGCGATGGTCGTCGTGCTCGACGCCGTCGCCACCGTCGTGCTCGTGCGCGCCGCCCCGCGCGGCGTGCTCGGTGCCTGGTGGTGGCTCGCCTTCCTCGTCGCGCTCGGCCCCATCTTCGTCGGCCGGCTCGACGGCGTCGTCGCGCCGCTCATCCTGATCGCCCTGGTGATCGCCTCCCGGCGTCCCGCGCTCGCTGCCGCCGTCGCCACCGCCGGGGCCTGGATCAAGATCGCACCGGGCGCCGTCGTCGTGGCCCTCGCCGCCACCCGCGCACGATGGCGCGACCTGTGGCGGCAGGTCGTCGTGCCGGGCGCGGTCGTCAGCGCCGTCGTCGTCGGCCTCGCCCTCGCCGGGGGCGCCGGGCAGCGCGCGTTCTCCGTCTTCGGCCAGCAGGAGGCCCGCACCCTGCAGGCCGAGTCGGTGTTCGCCACCTGGTTCAGCGTGGCGCGGCTGTGGGACCCGTCGGTGACGATCGAGTACAACGACGTCATCTACACGTACGAGGTGCAGGGCCAGGCCGCGCAGCACGTGGCCGAGCTGCTGGACGTGCTGCTCCCCGTCGCCGTGCTGCTGCTCGCCGCCCTCACCTGGTGGACGGCGCACCGGCGCCCCGACCACGCCGGCGACATCCTGCTGCTCAGCACCGCAGCCCTGCTGCTCTCGCTCATCGTGTTCAACAAGGTCGGCTCGCCCCAGTTCGTGGCCTGGGTCGGCCCGCCGCTGGCCGCCGCCATCGCCCTCGCCGGCCCGGGCACGCGCCGCATGTGGGCGCCGCCGGCCGTCGGGGCGCTGCTCGCCGCGCTCGGCACGCAGATCGTGTACCCCGTGGCGTACGGGGAGTTCCTCGCAGGAGAGCCCGGCATGATCACCGTCGAGGGGCTGCGCAACCTGACGCTCGTCGTGCTGCTCGCGGGCGCCGTGTGGCGGATCGTGCAGCTCGGCCGCGACGGCGTGCGCGAGCCCGTGCGCGCCGACCCGGCCGCCTGACACCCACACCGCCAGGCGTTCACCGGCAGTCCGGCGCCCGTTCACTCCCGGCTCCCCCGGCGGTCATCCGCCCTCCCTACCGTCACCCCGACGGCGCGCCGCTGCGCGCCCCCGGCCGCCACGGAGGACCTCTTGCGCACCGCCCGCACCCCGCGACCCGCTGCCCCCCACCCCGCACCCGAGCCCGCCCGTCGTCGAGCCGTCGTCGGCACCTGCGCGACGGCGCTCGCCGTCGCGCTGACCGTGCCGGTCGCGCTGACCGCGTCGGCGCACCGTGACGCCCAGCCCGGCGCCGGCGTGGTCGCGCAGCCCGTGGTGCAGTCCGCCGACGGCGCCCGGGTCGCGCTCTCGCCGCTCGGCTCGTACGCCACGGGCGTCTTCGACCAGTCGGCGGCGGAGATCGTCGCCTACCACGCGCGCTCGCAGCGCCTCTTCTCGGTGAACGCGCAGGCCGGCGAGGTCACGGTGCTCGACGTCGCGACGCCGTCCGCCCCGCGCAAGCTCTTCGCCCTCGAGACCACCGGCGTGCGCGCCGCGGACGGCTCCACGGTGCCCGACGGCGCGGTCGCGAACTCCGTCGCCGTCCGCCCGGACGGGCTCGGCGTGGTCGCCGTCGAGTCGCCCGACAAGGTGTCCGACGGCTGGCTCGTGCTGTTCGACGCCGCCGGGAACGGTCAGGCGCTCGGCGCCTGGCGCGTGGGCGCGCTGCCCGACATGGTGACGGTCACGCCCGACGGCCGCAGCGCCGTCGTCGCGAACGAGGGCGAGCCCGCCGACGACTTCAGCGTGGACCCCGAGGGGTCCGTGTCCGTGGTCGCGCTGCCCGACCGTCTCCCCGGGAAGAAGCGGACGCCGGCCGTCCGGCAGTCCGCGGTGCGGACGGCCACCTTCCACGCGTTCGAGGGCGCCGCGCTGCCCGACGGCGTGCGCGTGTTCGGGCCCGACGTCGCCGGTCCGAACGGCTCGCTCGACCACCGCGTGTCGCGCAACCTGGAGCCCGAGTACGTCACGGTGTCGAAGGACTCCCGCACCGCGTACGTCGCACTGCAGGAGGCGAACGCCGTCGCCGAGGTCGACCTGCGCGCCGCCCGCACCACCGACCTGTGGTCGCTCGGCAGCAAGGACCACTCCGTGCCCGGCCAGGGCATCGACCCGTCCGACAAGGACGGGGTCGCCGCCGTCCGCGAGGTCCCGGTCCGGGGGCTGTACATGCCCGACGGGATCGCGTCGTACACGTCGCGCGGGCGGACCTACCTCGTCACCGCGAACGAGGGCGACGCCCGGGAGTGGGGCGACTACGCCGAGCCCGCGCGCGTCAAGGACCTCGGCAAGGGCGGGCTGGCGCCGGTCTGCGCCGGCTCCCCCGCCTCCGGGCTGCGCGGCGACGCGGACCTCGGGCGGCTGAACGTCACCACGGCGTCCGGCCTGCGTGCCGACGGGTCGTGCTACGAGCAGCTCTACGCCTTCGGCGGCCGGTCGTTCTCCGTGTGGACCACCGACGGCGACCTCGTGTTCGACTCGGGCGACACGTTCGAGCAGGTGACCGCCCAGGCCCTCGGCGACGCGTTCAACACCAACCACAGCGCGACGTCGTTCGACGGCCGCAGCGACGACAAGGGCCCGGAGCCGGAGAACGTCACGATCGGCGAGGTCGGCGGCCGCACCTACGCCTTCGTGGGGCTGGAGCGTGCCGGCGGGGTCATGGTCTACGACATCACCCGACCCGAGCGGTCCGAGTTCGTCACCTACGTCTCGAACCGCGACTACTCCGTGTCGGTCGAGGACGCGATCGACGACGGCGCCGACCCGGCCGCCGCACTGTCGGACGCCGGTGACCTCGGACCGGAGGGCCTGACGTTCGTCGCGGCGGCCGACTCCCCGACGCACCGCCCGCTGCTCGCCGTCGCGAACGAGGTCTCCGGCACGACCACCCTCTTCCAGGTCGACCGGCTCACCGGCCGCCGCTGAGCCCCGCCCGGCCGCGTCCTGCGGCGGGAGCGCGAGTACCGTGACCTCATGACGCTCTCTCGGTACCTCGACGAGTGCGCCGTCCGCGCCGCGAGCTCGCTCGACCACGGTGTGGAGGCGAGCGTGAGCCTGCGTGAGCACGGCATCTCGCTGAAGGCCGGGAGCAGCACTCCGGGGGCCGGGCGCTGCGACCAGGCCGAGGCCAGGGCCGACACCGGCCCCTGCATCGACGCGATGCGCCGCAAGACGGTGCTCACGACCGCGATCGCCGACGTCGTGCCCGGGTGGGACGCCTGGCGGGACGCGGCCGCGCACGAGGGGTTCGTCCAGGCCCTCGCCGTGCCGGCCGAGGTGGGACCCGGCGTGGCGGTCGCGATCAACGTGTACAGCCGTCACGCCGGGGACTGGCCGGCCGGGCTCGTGGACGCCGCCGTGGGCCACGCCGCCCTGACGGCCGACGCCGTGCGTCTCCAGCTCCAGTTCGCGGACCTGGGGGACGCCGTCGCCGGCCTGTACCGCACCATGTCGGACCGGGCGGCGGTGCAGCAGGCGGTCGGCGCCATCATGGCGTCCAACGACTGCCCGGAGGACGAGGCCCGGCGCACCCTGCAGGCCGCCGCCGACCGGCGAGGGCTCAGCGAGCGGGACGTCGCCGAGCTCATCGTGCGGACGCTCGTCCTCGGCGACGCGGGCGACACGATCGGTGGTCTGGACCGCTGAGGTTGCCGATCCGGGCACGGCGCCGTGTCGTGCATCGCGTATCGGTGGAAAACTGGCCGGACGCGACAGGACGGAGCGATCGGTGAACACCTCCGAGGTGCTAGGCCTGCTCGCCCGGACCCTGGCAGGCCTCGACGCCAAGTCGTCGGTCGCCGCACGGATGTGCCGCGCCTGCGCCACGATCCTCGGCGCGCAGGGCGGGAGCCTGACGCTCTCGACCACTCAGGGCGAGCGGATGACGGTGACCAGCACCGATGCGACGGCGGCGGGCATCGAGAGCATCCAGGACGTGCTCGGCGAGGGGCCCGGCCGTCGTGCGCTCGACGACGACCGGATCGTCTCCGCCTCCCTCGACGGTGTGCCCGACGACGACCCGTTCCCCGTGTTCTCCCAGCTCGCCGCGAACTCCGGCGCGCACGGGACCTGGTACGCCGTCCCGATGCGGGTCGGTGGCCAGCCGGTGGGCGTGCTGGGCCTCGTCGTCGCGCCCGGGGAGGTGCTGGGGCGGGACCTGGAGGACGCCCAGTTCCTCGCGGACGCGGCCGGGACCGCGCTCCTCGGCGAGATCGACCAGATCGGCTGGACCGCCCGGGCACGGGTGGACCAGGCGACGGGCATGGTGTCCGCGCAACTCCGGCTGCGCCCGGCCGACGCCCTGGCCGTGCTGCGCGCGCACGCGTTCGGGCGCGGCAGCACGCTGGACGAGGTCGCCGAGGACGTCGTGGCGCGGCGGCTCAGCTTCGCGGACGACGCCGGCGCCGTCGAGCCACGGCGGTTCGAGGACGGCTGAGCCGCCCGCCCGTCACGCGGGCGGGCCGCCGAGGAGGCGGGCGGCCGTCGCCTTCCGGTCGATCTCCGGCCGGTGGGCCAGGTCGACGATCTGCCTCGCCAGGTCGCGCACCGCCACGTTGTGGTCGTTCGACGCCTTGCGCATGAGCTCGAAGGCCGGGTCGGTCCCCATGTCGTACAGGACGGCGAGCACGCCCTTCGCCTGCTCGATCACGCCGCGGGTCTCTGCCGCGGCGCGGATGTCCGCGAGCGCGCTCTCGCGCACCCGCTCGGCGACGGCGGACGTGAGGTCCACGAAGTAGCCGACCAGCGCGAGGGGGTCGGAGTCCGAGGTGGCCTTGCGGGGCCGCCCCACGACGGTGACGGTGCGCTCGCGCTCGGTGGCGGTGAGGATCCGGTGCACGCTCGAGAACGGCTTCCCGGCGCGCCCGGCGCGCGACAGCGTCTCGCGGACGGTCTCGCGGTCGTCAGGGTGGGTGTGGGTGAGCACGAGCCCGGTGGTGGGAACGACCTCGTGCGGCTTGAAACCGTGCAGGTCGTACATCTCGTCCGACCACGTCCAGCGGTCCACGGCAGGCTCAAGTCGAAAGCGGCCTACCAGACGGGTCGGCCGGAGCGCCGACGGTTCGTCGACCTCTGGGGCGTCTGCGGACACGGTCGCCTCCGGCAGTTGGAGCAGACCAGCCACTTCTTGACCGGCGCCCACGACAATAGCAAGCACACCGCAGACGTCGACCGCTAGGTTGAGCGGATGTCGAGGCCGACGCCGCCCTCCTCCCCTGTCCTCCTGCGTGCCGTCCCGGGTGTCCTGCTGGCCGTCGCGCTGGTGAGCGTCTCCTCCGGCTGCGGGGTGGTCGACGCGCTCGGGCCGACGGCGTACTGCCGCCCGAACGACCCGGTCGTGACCCCGACGAGCGTCGTGCCGGGCGACGAGCTGGTCATCCAGATCGACGGGGTGGGCCGGCACGAGGAGTGCTCGTCGGACCTGCCCCACGGGGCCCGGTACGGGATCTCGATCCGTTCGCGCGTGGACGGGACGGGCAACAGCGACGACGGCAGCCACTACTACTCGGCCGACCTCGACATCCTCGACCCGGACGACGACGGCGCGGCGCACAGCACCGTGCGCGTCCCGGACGACATGCCGCCCGGGCCCGCGGAGATCTCCGTCGACCTGGAGGGTGCGTCGACCCTGTGCGAGATCGACCCCGCGATGTCGTGCGGCCCGGACCCCTTCGCCCTCATCGAGGTCGGCTGACGCCCCGGGACCGCCACGGCCGGTGACGGCGTCGCTGCTAGGTTGCCCCGGTGCGCAGGGTGTCGGTGGTCGGGGCAGCGGGGTCGGGCAAGTCGACGTTCACCCGGCACCTGGCGACGCACCTCGGAGTGCGGCCGGTCGAGCTGGACGCCCTGTTCTGGGGTCCGGACTGGACGCCGCGGCCGCGGGACGAGTTCCTGGCGGACGCGCGCGCCGAGCTCGCCGGCGACGCCTGGGTGATCGACGGCAACTACTCCGGCCTCCAGGGCGAGATCTGGGCGCGCGCCGACACCGTCGTCTGGCTGGACCTGCCGCGGCCGGTCGTCATCTCGCAGGTGTACCGGCGCACGCTGGCCCGTGTCCTGGACCGGACGGAGCTCTGGCCTGGCACCGGCAACCGGCAGCGGTGGCGCGACGTCCTGCTCCCCTGGGAGAAGGACTCCATCGTCCGGTGGTCGTGGGACCAGCTGCAGCGGCATCCCGAGCGCTACGGCTCCGCGATGGCCGACCCCGCCCATGCGCACCTGGCGTTCCACCGCCTGCGGTCGCGCCGGGAGGTCGCCGCTTTCCTCGCTCGCTGACCCGCGGGGGCCGGTCAGAACGGCGCGAGCGCCTCGAGCAGGACGACGGCGGCCATCGCGCCGATCGACAAGGACACCACGATCGCGGGCGCCTTGCGCCGTCTGCGGAGTGCGCCGACCTCCGCGCCGGCCACCCCGACGAACAACGCCGCCGTCGCCAGGTGCCACACGACCCCGCCCACCGTCGGGGCGTCGACGACGCGCTGGACGTGCCGCCACCACGCGCCGAGGAAGAGCCCCGCGACGCCCGCCTGGATCAGCGCGAGGCCCGCGACCGCCGCCACCCGCAGCAGGCGCTCGGTGGGGTCGTCCGCGCTCGTGCCCGCGAGCTCGTGGCCGTCCGTCACGTGGCGCGTTCCCATCGTCGGTGTCTCCTGGGTCGTCGTGCGGCGCCGACGTACCGGCGCTCGGCCGCCAGTGTCCGGCGGGCCCGCCGGGGAAGTAAACCAGCAGGGGGCGCTGTCCACCGAGCCCGCCCACGACCAGTCGCACACCGCCACAAAGTTCGCCCGCCGCGTCGCACGGCCGGGGCGTTGCGCCGGGCATCTTTGCCGCTACTGTCTGCCTCGTGAGCGACGACGTGGTCGAGTTGAAGGTCCGGGTCCGACGCCGGAGCGCGAGGATCGCGGCCGTGGCCCTGGCGGCGCTGGTCCTCCTCGTCGGGTGGTGGTTCGTCTCCGCGAGCGCCACCGTGGTGACGGGCTCGGCGTCGTCGACCGGCGCGGGGCACACCGACCAGTGCGCCTACCCGGACGACGACATCTGGGCGGTGTTCGCGAAGGACGAGACGCCCGTCGTCGTGCAGACCGTCCGTAACGACGGCCGCTGGCCCGTCGAGGTGATCAGCACCCGCCCGGAGGCGTACCGCTTCGGCCCGCTGGCGGCCGACCGCCGGGACGACGCCACGTTCCCCGACCCGGCGCTCGGCCCTCCCGCGGACGGCGAGACGTCGGACCGGGTGACCATCCCGCCGGGCCGCGAGGTCCCGATGTGGGTCATCGACCCGTTGCGTCCCACGGACCCGCTCCAGGGCAGCGCCGCGCAGGTCGGCTTCAACGCGCGGGACGGTGTGGAGAGCGCGCCGGTGCGGGTCCGGTCGCTCGGCCTCCTGCACGACGCCGACATCCCGCTCTACTCCACCCTCTGGCAGAGCGACCTCACCACCGACTCCCCAGACTTCCAGGACGAGCTCGCACAGCTCTGCGACGCCTGACCCGAGGCCCGATCACGTCGGGCCTTCCCACCTGCCAGCAGAAGGGCGATGCGGACATGGATCTGGTGCTGGGTGGGGTGCGGGTCCGGGCCGACATCTCGGCGGGACCTGAACCGCGCTCCCTCGCCGTCGACATCGCCTGTTTCAAGGACGAGATGTTCGTGGCCGGGGAGGAAGGGCCGACATCGATCGACCTTCCAGCACCGGTGGTGGAGTCGATGTCGGTCGCAGACTTCCCGGCCTACGGCTTCGCCTACGCGTGGGGGCTCTATGCCTCAACCGTCGAGCGGCTCACTGCGTCGCCCCGCTGCACGGTCGGAGCACGTGGGGTCGTGCTCGCGGACGGCGTCGAGTGCCAGGTGTTCGTGGCGCTGGTGCTCGGAGAGGATCTGGCCGAGCGGCGTGCCGCGTCTCTCCGGCTCTGGGAGGCGGGCGCCGTCGTCCAGGAACTCCCGCTGCGCACGTGACGGGAGCCCGATCGCACCCGCAGTGCGAGGGCTCCTCTCGGCCCCGGCCCGGCTCGAACGGGCAGCCACCCTCACCAAGCTGCGGGCAGGACGCGCCAGTACCGGCTTTGGACGCGCCTTGGGCGGAGTGGGTTGAGCGTAGCGGGGCGACGGTCGGCGGACGAGACTTTTCGACGGCCTGCGACGCCACGCCCGCATGACACAGAACAGCCTCTCGGTGCCGCTACTCTCGGCTCGTGAGCGACGATGTGGTCGAGTTCAAGTTCCGGATGCGGCGCCGGAACGTCAGGATCACTGCCGGCGCCATCGCGTTGCTCATCGTCCTCGTCGCGTGGTGGGTCGTCTCCGGGACTGCGTCCGTCGTGACAGGCTCCACCACGTCGGCCGGCGCGGGCCATGGCGACCAGTGCCTCTGGGGCGACGACCACTTCTGGGCGGTGTACGCGAAGGACGAGGCGCCCGTCGCCGTGCAGACGGTGCGGAACGAGTCTCGGTGGCCGGTCGAGGTGATCAGCACCCGTCCGGACGCGTACCGCTTCGAGCCGTCGGCTCTCGCCTTGGACGAATCGATCCCCGACCCGAAGGCGGGCCCACCTCCGGAGAGCGAGACATCGGACCGCGTCACGATCCCGGCCGGCCGGGAGGCGGTCATGTGGATCATCAACCCGTTCCGGGCGGAGGGCTCGACCGAGGCCGACCCACCTATCGGTGACGGGGCACGAGTGGGCGTCAGCGATGCGCCGCTGCGTGTCCGATCCCTCGGCCTCGTACACAACGCCGTCGTCCCGTTCTACGCCACCCTTTGGAAGAGCGGACTTCCCAGCGACTCGCCGGAGTTCCAGGCCCGGCTCGCAGAGCTCTGCGAGACCTGACCTGCCCGCGTCGCAAAAACACCGATCAGTGGGCTGAGACCGAGAAACTCATCATCTCCCGGTTGCTACGGCCCTCGTATCCCTCGACGCGGTACTTTTCCCGGATGAAGAGGCCGATGGTGCCCGTGGTGGTCCCCGTCCTGCTGATGAGCCTTTCAGCGTGTGCCGGCAGCCCGTCGGACGCGGAGGACGAGGCCTGCAACTCCATCGATGCGTGACAGCGCGGATTCGGATCGGGCGGCCGTCGTCGAGGACTTCCTCGCGCAGTGCAGCGACCTGGGTTGGGAACCCGCCGAGGGGTAGCAAGGAAGCATGCGCCCCCGTCCAGTAGGACCTGCAAGCGACGGAGGGCACGCCGGAAGACAAGGGCGGCGTCAGCCCCTTGCCGCCACCTCGCGCTTCAAGGTGGGGACTCCTTGGTCGGCAATCATCGCCAGGAGGTGCTCGATCGTGGCGACCTCATCCGTGCCGTCCGCGGACAGATGCCACCTGTAGTCACCTACACCGGCGACGATGCTCAGTCGCTCCCAGAAGCGGACCTGGAGCATTGCGCCTAAGTTCGGCTTGGGCTTCGCTCCGGCCCAGGGGTGCGTTTCGACGGCGCTCGCCCAAGCCACCCTGCTCACGACGCTGAGATTGACAGTGAACTCCACCGCGTCGCGGTTGCTCCACGAGAACCGCTGGAGGCCAAGCTGTGCCCAGCATGTGTCGCTCGGAAGCGTGTAGCTCTGCCCGGAGCCGCGCAGCCCCATCACGCGCAATTGGGGTGCGAGCCGATCCCGGACAGCGACGCGGAAGCGCTCCTGAGCGGTGATCACGCGGGGATCCTACAGAGGATCGCACCAACAGCGTGGTAGAGCGGCGGCGGTACCAAGGTTGCGGGTCGGCACTGAGGACGGTCTAGAAGAGCCCGAACCCCTCAAGGAGTACCGCGAAGACCAGCCCTCCGGTCGCAATGGCAGCGACGCGAACGGAGCGCATGCGGCGACGGACCAGCATGACTGCTTCAGTCACGACGATGCCGACGACGAGTGCCGCGGTGAACGCTCGGGTGATCACGGGGAACGCGGTGGGTGCTTCGGCGATGTTGCTGACATGCCAGGACCACAACTCTAGGAAGAGCCCAGTGATGGCCGTCTGGATGAACAGCAGGAAGCACACAGCGACGACCTGCAGGGTGCCCTTGGTGGATCGCGAGTCAGTCGGTGCCGCAACGTGCCGATAGGGGTCTTCCAGATCGTTCAGCTCCACTCGGCTCGCCTCTCAGGGTGCTCGTGGTGGTTCGTCGGACGGACCCGACTTCACTGAGCAAATTCTGACGGGCGCGAACAGCTCTCCGCGCCGTCACGGACACCAGACGACAAGTTCACCCACACACCCGACCATGGGGTGCCGCGTCACCTGCCTGCGCGTCGCGCTTCAGCACCTCGGTCAAGGGATGCGACCTCCGGTGGCGATGGCGGCTTGAGAACGCCGCGTTGGCCTGCTCTGCCTACCCGGACCCTCATGACATCTGCCCCGGGCCCAGGGGCGCTGCCCGTTGGAACGCCTCGCACCTTCGGGCACTGACTCGGCGAGCAATCGGAGGCAAACCGGCGGCTTCCCGGCACCGTTCGTGCGAGCATTCGGTTCCACTGCGAGGAATGGGGATCGGTCATGGACGTGAAGCAGGAGCGGTGGGCCACCGTGGGAACGGGTGCGGTCATCGTCGCAGTGATGGCCGCAACGTGGTTGATGTGCGAGAACGTCCTTGCCTGGCGCGACACCTTTCGCCTTGAGGACCTCACCTACGCCCGCAACCAGATTGACGACTTCGAGGCGTACCGGTCGGGTGGCGTATTCGAGTCGGGGATGGCGTGGGGCGCCCTGGTCGTAGCCCTGATCGCCATGGTGCTTGCGGCTGTCGCGGGTGTATGCGCCGGCCGATGGCGTCCAACGTTCGCAGCCGTCGGCGCCGCATGCCTCATGGCCTGCGTGGCCGCGGGGACGTTGCTGCCGCTTGGTCCGTTGGTCCTACTGATCGGCGCACTTCCCGCCACGGTCGCCGTTCGCAGTTTGTCGCGGTCGTCGAGCGAGCAGAGCGGCGCCGAGGCCGGGATACGTGGCCTGTAGCTGCTTCGGAGTCCGGACCCCGCCGAGGACAGGTGAACTTGCAGCCTGCGGTCGTGTCGGTCACCTCCTTCCTCCAACCGCGGCGCACTTGTCCGGACGACGACGCCCCAACTGGCTGCCGATGCTCCCGGACGACGCCGCGATCATGACCGCGGCCATGATCGTCACCCTGTTCGCAACGGCCGTGGCGACCGCCGGAGCGACGAGCCAGAACCGCATCTACTAGTGACGCCACCCTGGCGCGTGAGTGACTGAACGACGGTCGGCGTCGCGGGGAGACCGCCGGGACCACCGCAGGAACGGGTGCACATCGAGGCGTCGCATCGATTGCGGAGCACAAGAGTCGTCGGAGTTCCGGGTCCAGGGTGGCCGCAGGCCATCGCGCAGCAACACCGCTGGCGCCCTTAACCCGGCCCGGAGTCGGCCGGATGCTCGGCGGTCGGTCCGGGGACCGGACGATGAGGGATGGACGCACCTTGCACCGCCCTCTAGCATCGCGCCATGCACACCTCCACGAAGGGAAATGCCGCGTAGGCGCCCATCACAGCTGCGCATCGAAGCGCTAGCGAGAACACATCAAGATGCCGACCATCTGAGGCCCCGCCTCGGCGGAGGGCGGCTGTCAGGCACAGCCCGCAGCGCAGTCCTGCGCTACGAACGGTTGTCCGGGCACTGGCGCGGTGATCAACTTGCGGCGCTGGATGCCTGGCTCAGTGCCACTCAAGTTGCTGTCGATCCTGACCCGAACTCCACCGATCTGCCGTGCTGTCCCAGGACGACCTACAGCCCCGACCCCGAGACACGCGAGGGAATCGAGCGACTCCTTCGCTGGGCCCCTCAGAAGGCGGGCCACGAGCTGCGCAAGCTCGTGCGTGCGGCCGACGCCAGGATGGTCGGAACAGTCGACGGGTTCTGGTGGCGGGGCCCGCAGTACGAGCCATAGACCAACGGAATTACAGGATGAGGCGGCCTCTGGAAAGACCCGGGGCAGCCTTCGCCTTGCGTAGGCGGCCTGGTGGGGTGCGCGGAACGAGCGAAGCGTGGGGCCCTGACCGGTCGACTCGCGAGCGCGGCGGAGCCGCGCCCTGAACCAGGGGGAAGGTTCTCACACAACTACCTGCAGGGGTCGAGGTCGTTCAGCAGCGCGAGCACATAGCAACTGCTCCCGGCGATTGACGCTCGACGCCGGGCCCGCAATGATCCCCAGGCAGTGCACGCCACCGGAGACACGCAAGTTCCTCTTTCGAACTGCACACGCGGTGTCCTGGACCCGGAACAAAGGTTGACAGAAGACATGGAGCAAGCTCGTCCCGAACCGAGGTCGGCGAACCTCGGTGCCGCCGGAGGCGTGGAGCTCGCCGACAGAGACGTGTCTATCGGGTGTCACCTGGCCTCCGGGTGGGCTCAGCTGTGCTCGCGCCGCTGTGGATACTCATGCTCCTCGCCCTCACCACGCTCCCCCGTCACCCCGATGACACGCTCGGCAGCACTCTGTTCGGGTACGCCCTCGTCGGGGGCGGCGGTGTCTTCGCCCTCCTGATCGGTCGCGGATGGATCCGTGTCTCTGATGAGGGGATCAGCGCCCGCAACATCTTGACGTCGACGTGGGTCCCGTGGAACGAGGTCGAGGCGCTCGAGGCGCTCGAGGCGCTCGAGGCGCTCGAGGCGCTCGAGGCCGGATCGAAGGTCGGCATCGTCAAGCGCGACGGTCAGACGTGGTGGTGCTGGGCGGTCCAGCGAGCGAACATCTCCGGAATGCTCAATCGGCGCTCCCGGGTCGACCGTGTCGTCAGTGAAATCGAGCTCCGTCATGCCAAGGCCACCTCGGTCGCGGTCCCCGAACCTGGCGACGACATCTCCCGCAGGTCGCTGGTACGACCTGCGTGGTGGGAATGGATCGTCATCGCCGGGTACGTGGCCACGGCCATCGCGGGGCTCGCCGGCGCTTAGGGTGCGGGCCACGCGCGGGCGCGGTTCGACGCGGGCGGGTGCTAGGCGGACGCGACGCGCTGTGACCGCACGCGACGTACGGCGAGCAACCACGGCGGAACCACGGACGCGACCCTCGCAAGTAGCGCCAGGCCGCGTCCTTCCTGTGAGGTACGCCGGCCGCCGCGCATGCCGCGCCTTGAAGTCAGTAAGGAGACTTCTCGCTACGCGGCGTCGAACCCTGCCCAAGCGGGATTCACAGACGGGCTCGATTGGACCAGCCGTGCCGCTAGAATGCGCCCGTGCCCGACTCCGTCTTTTCCCCCTCGACAGCCGTCGAACGACGGCGGTTGTTGCGGGATGCCTGGCATTCGTCGCGATCGGTGTTCTGATATTCAGACTTGCGCTCGACGGCGAAATTTCTCCGGTGGGCCTAGCCGTTGGGCCGCTCGCCGTGATCTTCTTTGGCGGTGGCTTTGTGGCGCTACTTGCTGTCCTCGCGCGTCGAGGTCCCGCAGGACTGCGTGTCGACGCATCGGGGTTCGATGACGCCAGCGGTCCTGCGGCTGCAGGGCGTGTTCGCTGGTCTGAAGTGACGGGGTGGTCGGTTCGAGAGGTCAGCGGGCAGCGATTTCTGTGTGTCTCGGTCTGGAACCCAGAGGCGGTCATCGATCGCCGACGCTTCATGCGGCACCTCGCTCGGGCCAATCAGCGTATGGTCGGGACCCCTGTAACCATCGCCGTGAACAGCCTGAAGGGTGGCGAGCAAGCCATCCTTGCGGCGTTCGAACGTTACCGCGGACTCTCTGACAGCGAGCCCGAAGACAGCACGGCCTGAGGGCCCTTGCGTGGCGTCTCATCTCGCTGGGGAAGCCTCAAGCACCTCGCGACACAGATCCGTCAAGAAGGTCCCGCTTCAAGACACGGGGCGTCGAATCTGCGGGGATCGACTGACAAGAAGCAAGTTCGAACGGGACTCGAATCTGGCGCAAAACTAAACCGCACCGACCTTCCAGGAGTCGTCCCTGCGCTCGATGAGTGTCTGGCGCTGCGGGAGGCGGACCTCGACCTCGACGCCGAGGTGCCGACACTCACCAGTGCCACACCGCGCTCTCCGAGCCAGGTCCACGACGCCCAAGCCGCCATCGGCACCAGGGTCATGCCGTACGACTTCCGCCGTATCGTCGCCACCCAGGTCGCCACTCGACCACCATCGCCAACGCGACCGCGCTGCTCGGCCACGCGGACGAGGGCACCACCATGCGGCACTCCGGTGAAGCGCACCCAGATGGCGCCGGATCTGCAGGTCGTCACCGACCAGCTGCTCACTCAGGCGACAGCGGCAAGGTTGAGGCCCTCCGCCCGCGCCAATTCAATCGGGGCGAGGCGCGGTGAATAGGCTCGATACTGGCGCCATGACTCACATGAGTGCTGCTCAGCTCGCCGACGTCGAAGACCCTGCGTGGCCGAGACTCCTGGAACGGATCAATGCTGTGCCCGGCGCGACACCTCTGCCCATCTCGCCCGCCCAGGGGCTGCGCACGCTGGAGTCTCTGCAGGTCACGGCTCGTTCAACTCTCGGCGCCCTCGCTCTCAACTGCGCTGCGCTCATTGCCGACCACGGGTGGTTCCGTCTCCTGGGCGGCGGTGGAGACGGCCTGCCGGACCTGGCTAGCAGCAACCGACTGAGCTCCGACACGCACCCGCAGTCACCCCCGTTCCTGCTCATCGGGTGGGACGCGCTGGGCGGCCGATTCGCCATCGACGGGGGCGGTCTGGGTGTGGCGCCCGGCGAGGTTTGCTACTTCGGTCCCGACACTCTGCAGTGGGACGGACTCGGGGGCGGACACTCTGCGTTCGTCGAAGCCGTGCTCAGCGGAGCGATGGGCGAGACGTTCGCCGACCTTCGTTGGAGCACGTGGCAGAGCGACGTCGAGACCATGTCACTCGACCAGGGGTTCAGCACCTGGCCGCCGCCGTTCAGCGAAGAGGGCCGCGATCTGGACCACGTCTCACGCCGGCCAGTGCCCCTCTCGGAACTCTTCTACTTCTACGACGAAGCCGCGGCACGTCTCGGACTCTCCGGCGAGTCACCCGAGCCTCAGCTCGCACCACCCTCGAAGCGGTCGGCCGGCAAGACGGAGTGACAACGGAGCACGGGAAACGACGAAGGGCCCCACGTCCGCAATGCTGCGGGTGGGGCCCTTCGGGTGGCGGTAGCGGTGGGATTTGAACCCACGGTGGACTTTCACCCACACACGCTTTCGAGGCGTGCTCCTTAGGCCGCTCGGACACGCTACCTCGCCGGTCGGACCGGCCCACCGAGGATACCCAATGGAGCGGCAGACCTGAAATCGGGCTCAGGTGCCGTCGTTGCCGGGGTCGAAGACGCGCTCGTAGACCGCGGCCGCCTCGTCCACGACGGCGGGGTCCATCGACGCGACGGGGGCGAACGCGCCCAGCAGGGGTTCGCAGTCCGGCCCGCGGCCTGCCAGCTCGCCGGTCAGCACCCACGGGAACCGGTCGGGCGTCATGAGGTGGGCGTACTGGCACAGCTGCCGCGCCACCCAGTGCTCGGCCGGGCGGTCCCACCACGGCTCAGGATCCAGCGGGTTCACGCTGAGACCCGGGAGCACGCACCCGCTCTCGTGGTCGCGGCTCTCGGCGGCCGCGTCCGCGACGGGGCCTGCGCTAAACCGCACGTAGAGCGGCCCGACGACACCGAGCAGCCCGACGACGTCCCCCAACGTGCGCAGTCGGGGGACGTCGTCGAGCGTGGCCGGCGCGCCCGGCAGGTGCAGCATGTCGCCCCTCCGGTCCCGAAGGTGTCAGAACACCGGCTTGCCGCCCGTGACGCCGAGCACCGTGCCGGAGACGTAGCTCGCGTCCCGCGGGGACGCGAGGAAGACGAACGCGCCCGCGAGCTCGGCCGGCTGCCCGGCCCGCCCCAGCGGGGTGTCCTTCCCGAACTTCTCGATCTTCTCCTCCGGCTGGGTCGCCGGCTGCAGCGGGGTCCAGATCGGGCCCGGCGCGACGGCGTTCACGCGGATGCCGCGCGGGCCGAGCTCGGCCGCCAGGTTCACCGTGAGGTTGTTGATGGCGGCCTTCGTCGACGCGTAGTCGAGCAGCGACGTCGACGGCTGGAACGCCTGGATGGACGAGTTGTTGATGATGCTCGAACCCTCGCCGAGGTGCTTCAGCGCGGACTGCGTGATCCACATAAGCGCATACAGGTTCGTCTTGAGGACCCGGTCGAGCTCGTCGGTCGTGACGTCCTCGATCGACTCACGGCGCGCCATCTGGAACCCGGCGTTGTTCACCAGGACGTCGAGCCCACCCAGCTCCTGCGCGGCACGCTCCGGGAGCGCCCGGGCCGTCGCCTCGTCGGTGATGTCGCCCGGCAGCAGCGCCGCTTTCCGACCCGCCTCGCGCACCCAGCGCGCCGTCTCCTGCGCGTCGTCCTCCTCCTCGGGCAGGTACCCGATGGCGACGTCGGCGCCCTCGCGCGCGAACGCGATCGCCACGGCCCGGCCGATGCCGGAGTCGCCGCCCGTCACCAGGGCGCGCAGCCCGTCGAGCCGCCCCGACCCGCGGTAGCTCTCCTCGCCGTGGTCGGGCGTGGGCGTCATCTCACCGGTCAGCCCGGGCGGCTCCTGCTGCTGGGCGGGGAACGACTTCTGGTCGTCGGTCATGCGGACCTCCTCCGTCGTGCGGTGTACGTCTGGCACGACCCCAGAGCACGGGGTCAGGTCAGGTCGGTCAGGTCGATCGGGTCAGGCGGCACGACGGCGCGCGAGCTGCGCCTCGTGCACGTGCGGACGCTTCGCGGGCTTCACCGCGGCCAGCGCCTCCTGCACGGCCTCGCGGGCGTCGGGGCCGAAGCCGTCGCCGGCCGAGAGGTGCGCCATCATCTGCGTGGCGGCCTCGCGGAGCGTCGCGCCGGACGCGCCCGCAGCCTCCGTCAGCATGCTCTCCGCCGCGGCGTCGTCCACGCCGTGCAGGGCCATGAGCACGCCCTTGGCCCGCTCGATGGCGGCGGCGGAGACGAAGGCGCTGTCGAGCGCGCGGCGCACGTCCCGCTGCACGGCCTCGCGCTGCACGGGCGTGACGTCGACGACGTAGCCGGCCACCTCGGGCGGGCCGTCGTCGCGGGAACGGCGCGCCTGGGCGGTGACGAGCAGGGTGCGCGTGCGGCCGTGGGCGTCGACGACGCGGCGCGCCGTCACGACGGGACCGCCGGTCGCCAGGGCGCGGGCGGCGCCGTGCACGGCACGGTCGCGGTCGTCCGGGTGCAGCCTCGCCTCGAGGGCCTCCGGGCCCGGCTCGACAGCGCCGGGCTGCTGGCCGAGCATCACGTCCACCTCGTCGGACCACCACCAGCGGCCCGTCGCCTCGGCCCGGTAGGACCCGGTGAGCAGGTGGGTGCCGACGGCGAGCGCCGAGGTGAGGTGATCGGTGTCGGCGGGAGTCGTGGTCGTCATCGTGACCTCCGAGTAAGGAGGGGGCGGAGCCGCTTCCTGACGCCGGACCTTCACGCTAGCGCGCCCGGCGACGAGGGGCCACCTGGGTCGCCGGGCACGTCGACGCGCGCCCGGGAGGAGGTCTCCCGGGCACGCGTCGGCGACGTCTGCGCGGCCTGTCACCCGGCCTGTCACCCGGCGTCGAAGCGGTCCTCGCCCTCCTCGTCGGGGTCGTCCTTCGGCGCCTCGCCGGGGACGGTCTCGACGTCGGCGGACTCGCCGTCGTGCACGGCCCGCTCCCGCTCCGCCTGGTGGCGGGGGTCGTCCTCGTCGGCTCGCTCGCGGTCGGTGGGGATCTCGCTCATCGGTGCTCTCCTCAGCTCTCGGGGAACGGGGGTACGGGGTGCGCCCGCAGGGCGGTGGCCGCGGCGTGCAGGTTGTGCGCCATGAGCCGGCCGGTGCGGTGGGACCACTCGTGGCCGTGGTCGGTGTCGGGGTACTCGTCGCCGGGGCCGGGGCCTTGGTTCCAGTACGTCCATGCCTGGCCGGGGATGGTGTACCCGATGTCGGCCAGGCCGCCGCTGATCTCGGAGATGACGTGGTGCGCGCCGTCCTCGTTCCCGGTGACGACGACGCCCGCCACCCGGTTGTACGCCACCGGCGTGCCGTCCTCGGCGGTCTCGGACAGCATCGCGTCCATCCGCTCCAGCATCCGCTGGGCGAGGGACGACGGCCGGCCCACCCACGTCGGGGTGACGACCACGAGGATCTCGGCGTCGAGCAGCCGGTCGTGCACCATCGGCCACCGGTCGCCGCCGCCGAGGTCGGTCACGACCCCGGGCGGGACGTCGAGGTCGGCGAGCCGGACGTGTCCGACGTCGACCCCGCGCTCCTCCAACGCGCTGGCGACCACCTGGGCGAGCAGCTCGGTGTTGGACTTCTCGGGCGACTTCTTGAGGGTGCAGCTGACGAACAGTGCTCTCATCGATCTCTCCGCGTCGGCGGTGCGGCCCGATGCTGGACCGACCGCTGCCAACCTAACGCGCGTCGACGCTCCTCACCCGGGCGGGCGAAGGGCGGCGGCGTGCCCCGGCGAGCAGGCCGCGACGGCCCTACGGTCGAGGGTGCGGCGTCGAGACGTGGCGCCCGACGACGCCCTGAGGAGGCACGATGCCCGCCCAGCCCGCACCCTCGTCCCCTGACCTGCCGCTGCCGCACGTCGCCGCGCGGCTGGAGCAGGAGGAGCGCCTCGACCGTCTAGCCGGCCTGTACGAGCGGATCTCGAGCACCGTCGTCCCGTCGTCGGGCCCCGTGCGTGACGAGCTGCGCGGCCGGTCCGTCGGGCACCCCGTGCACAGCGTCCTCACCGACCTGCCGATCGGCCTGTGGGCCAGCGCCGTCGCGCTCGACCTCACGCGCCCGGACGGCCACGCCGACTCCGCCCGCCGCCTCGTCGGCCTGGGCCTGCTCGCCGCGCCGCCGACCGCCCTCACCGGGCTCGCCGACTTCCGGGCGCTCAGCCCCCGCGGCCGCCGGGTGGCCGCCGTGCACGCCACCTGCAACGGCGTGGGGACGCTGCTGGCGCTCGCGTCGTGGCGCGCCCGCCGCAGCGGGCGGCACGGGCTCGGCACGCTCCTCAGCCTGGTCGGCATGGGGGCGGTGGGCGCGGGCGGCTATCTCGGCGGTCACCTCGCGCAGGCGATGCGCGAGCCCCGGCAGGTCCCGGGCCAGGACGAGGCGACCGACTAGCCGCGCCCTGACCGGGACCGGCCGCGCCTAGCTCAGCCCGTCCGACGTGCCGGAGCGGAGCGTGAGCAGGTCTGCCAGCGCGCCGGCGACCAGCCGCATGTCGCCGTTGCTGCGCGCGGCGAGCTCGACGACTCGCGCGGACACCTCGCGCAGCGGCACGTTGGCGTGGTTCGACGCCTGGCGGAGCCAGCCGAACGCGCCCTCGATGTCGGTCCGGACGGCGCACATGACGATCGCCTTCGCCTGCTCGATCGTGGCCCGGTTGGCGGCGGACGCCCGGATGCTGGCCGTCGCCCGCGCGTCGGCGATGCGTGCCACCGCGGGCGTGACGTCGGTGAAGAACCCGACGAGCTCGGTCACCGCGCCCGCGTCGTCCGTGCGCCCCTCGCCCACCACCGCGAGCGTCCGCTCGTCGCCGTGGGCGTCCATGATGCGGTGCACGCTGCTGAAGGGCTCCCCCGTCACGCACGCCTGGTGCAGCACCTGGCTGACGCGGTCCCGGTCGTCGGGGTGCTTGTGCGCGAGGATCAGCTCGGTGGTCGGGACGACGTCGCCCGGCTCGAAGCCGTGGATGCGATACGTCTCGTCCGACCACCACCACCGGCCGGTGGCGAGGTCGTGCCTGTAGCGACCCACAGGGTGGCTCGCGCCGAGGGCGAGCGTGCCCTCGATATCCCCAACTGTCGTGTCGGTCATGTGGTTCCTCTCTTCGTGACGCACGTCATCCAAACCGTTCGCCCCCTGGAGATGAGCCGCCTCATGACTCCCCTCGACCGTAGCCCTCTTCGGTCCGAGGGGACAGTTGCCCGCTGTCCTTCCAGGTCACGCGCCCGCCCGCCTCGCCGCGGGAGCGCCGGGTGGCGACCATGCGAGAGCCCTGGGCACCATCGACGTGCGGCGCCCGCCTCGCGGCCGTCGCGGGCCGGACGTCCAGCAGCGCGGCGGCCGGTTCCCCCAGGAAGGACGAGCGGTGCGAGCACTCACGTGGCAGGGCAAGGAACGGGTCAGCGTCGAGGACGTTCCGGACCCGCACGTCCAGGAGCCGACCGACGCCGTCATCCGGGTCACGTCCACGGCCATCTGCGGGTCCGACCTGCACCTTTACGGCGTGCTGGGCATGTTCCTCGACGCCGGGGACGTGCTCGGGCACGAGGCGATGGGCGTCGTCGAGGAGGTCGGGGACGACGTCGGGAACCTCGCCGTCGGCGACCGCGTCGTCGTCCCCTTCGGCATCGCCTGCGGGCACTGCTGGATGTGCACGCGCGGGCTGCAGAGCCAGTGCGAGACCACGCAGGTCCACAGCCAGGACAAGGGTGCGGCGCTGTTCGGGTACACCCGCCTGTACGGGCAGGTGCCGGGTGGCCAGGCCCAGTACCTGCGTGTCCCGCAGGCGCAGTACGGGCCCGTCGTCGTCCCTGCGGACGACACCCCGGACGAGCGCTGGCTGTACCTGTCCGACGTGCTGCCCACCGCGTGGCAGGCCGTGGAGTACGCCGACGTGCCCGACGGCGGCAGCGTCGTCGTGCTGGGGCTCGGGCCGATCGGTCAGATGGCGGCCCGCATCGCCCGGCACCGTGGGGCGGGCACGGTCATCGGCCTCGACCCGGTCCCCGAGCGCCGGCTCATGGCCCAGCGGCACGACGTCATCGCCTTCGACCCCACGGCGTCGGACACGCGCGACGCCGTGCGCGAGCTGACCGACGGTCGCGGGGCCGACGCCGTGATCGACGCCGTCGGCATGGAGGCGCACGGCTCGCCCCTGGCGCACACCACGCAGAAGCTGGTGGGCCTGCTCCCCGACGCGGTCGCGGCGCCACTCACCGAGAAGGGCGGGGCGGACCGGCTCGCCGCGCTCCTCGCCGCGTTCGCGCTCGTGCGCCGCGGCGGCACCGTCTCCCTCTCGGGGGTCTACGGCGGGGCGAAGGACCCGCTGCCGATGATGCAGCTCTTCGACAAGCAGCTCACCCTGCGCATGGGCCAGGCGAACGTGCGTCGCTGGACGGACGACCTGCTCCCCCTGGCGCAGGACCCGCGCGACCCGCTGGGCGTGCTGGACCTGCGCACGCACCGCATGTCGCTCGAGGACGCCCCCGAGGCGTACCGCACGTTCCAGCGCAAGGAGGACGGCTGCATCAAGGTCGTCCTCGACCCCTGGGCCGCCCAGGCGTAACGGGTCAGCAGCCGCTCAGTCCGCCGTGCGGAACGCGCGTCGGCGCGCGTGCTCGTGCAGCCGGTCCAGGGTCGCGAGCTGGTCCTCGGCCAGGACGCCGAGCTCGTGGAACTGGGCCGGGTCGAGGCCGAGCTCCGCGGCGTGCTCCTCCAGGGTCCGCCAGCCGCCGATCTTGCCGACGACGGCGGAGCGCATCAGCTCCGTCTCCAGCACGACGGACATGGGCGACCGGGAGACCACCCGCCCGTTGAGCTTGAGCCGCCCGAACCGCTCGCCCACGGCCGCGACGAGCTGCCGGTACGGGCGGCGGGGCAGGCCGAGGTCCCGCATCAGCCGGCGGTACAGCTCCCGCTCGCCGCGGATCTGCTCCGCCACCTCGGCCAGCTCGGGGTGCAGCGGCAGGTCCTGGTAGTCGGCGACCATGCGCTCGATGCGGCCGAGCCCCGCGGTGGCCCCGGACAGGTGGTCGGAGAGGTACAGGCCCAGCAGGTAGCGGTCCACGCCCGGCGGGACGGCGGCCTGCTCCGCCCCGCGCGGTGCGGGCGAGAGCACGGGCGGTCGCGTCGGGGACGGGCGCATCGGCGCCGAGCCGACCCCGTCGCCCTCGGACATGCCGCGCACGACGTCGAGCAGCGCCTGCGCCGCGGTGCGGCGCGCCGCCCAGCCCAGCTCGGCCTCGACGCGACCGGTGTCCATCAGCGGGGCGCCCATCGCCATGTCCACCCACCCGGGGTCGGCCGCGACCAGGCGCGCCTGGTACGCGAGCGCCACCGCCGCGCGGACGGCGAGGGGCGGCACCTCCACCAGGCGTCCGTGGTCGACGAGCCGCGCGAGGTCCTCGCCGCGCAGCACGTCCGGCGCCGCCACGTTGAACGCACCGCCCGCGCGACGCAGCAGCACGCGGACGTACGCGTCGGCGGCGTCGTCGGCGTGCACCGCCTGCAGGCGCAGCCCGGCGGGCAGCGGGAGCAGCGGCGGTCGGCCGTACCGCAGCAGCCGCACCGGCAGCAGCCGGCCCACGAAGTACCGGGTCACCTCCGCCCCGGCGTCCTCCTGGAACACCAGCGCGGTGCGGAGCCGGGCGACCACGACCTCCGGGTGGTCGCGTTCGAGCTCGTCGAGCACGTCCTCCTGGGCGGCCTTGTCCACGCTGTAGTGCGACGTGGGCATCCCGTCAGCGGGCCAGTCCTCGGCGCGGGGGACGTCGTCGTCGACCGGCGCGTACGCCCCGACGGAGGACGCGACGACGAGATGCCCCACTCCCGCGGCGACGACGGCGCGGGCGACGCGCCGCGTGCCCTCGACGTTGACGGTGCGCAGCAGGGTGCGGTCGCGGTTGGGCTGGATCAGCCAGGCGAGGTGCACGACGGCGTCGGCGTCCCGGAACAGGTCGGTGAGCCGCTCCACGACCTCCGCCTCGTCGCCCGCGAGGTCCGCCGCCGCCCACTCGGCGTCCCGGTACGGCTCCGCGTTGCGGTCCGGCAGCCGCCGGGCGACGCCCAGCACCGACGTCACCTCCGACTCGGCCACCAGGGCGCGCAGCAGCGCCGTCCCGACGTTCCCGGTCTGTCCCACCACGACGACTCGCATGCCCCTCACCGTGGCACCGGCCGCGGATGCCCGCAGGCGGGCCGCGTCAGTCGAGCGCCGGTGGCCGCTCGGTGTAGCCGGGGGCGAGGCGCACATACCGCGCCGCGTCGTCGTCGCCCGCCGACGCGATCTCGGCCGTGGCGACGTCCTCCCAGCCCACCAGGAACGTCCCGCGGTGGCGCCGCCGCACGAGCTGCGGGATCGGCCACGGCGACCGCACGTCCTTGCGCTCGTAGCCGTGGAAGGAACCAGCGCCGCGGGGGCCCACGAGCAGCCCCACCAGGCGGGCGCGGCCGACGGCGTCGCGGCGCGCCTGCGCGCTCAGGGGCGGCTCGTGCTCGGCCTCCTCCCGGTCCTCCCCCTGGCCGGGACCGCCCTCGGGCTCGTCGACCACCTCGAGCGCCAGGCGCACGTCGACGACGACGCCGAGCACGGCGCCGTCGGGCCCGAGCACCCGCACGTCGAGGAGGTCGCCGACGTTCATCCCTCGGCCTCCGGGTCGTGCCGGCCGCCCGGGATGCGGCCGATCAGGCGGTCCCGCAGCCAGTGCTCCACCCAGTCAGCGTCGAGCCGGTCCGAGGACACCGTGAGCTCGACCGCGGTGCCGACGTGCCCGACGTCGTCCCAGGCGATGCGCGGCAGCCGCGACGCCGGGACGCGCCCGCCGAAGAGCCGTGCCGCGAGCGCGGAGCCGACCAGGATCGCGGCGACGTGCGCCTCCTGGCCCGCCTCGGCCGGGCCGCCGTCCGGGCCGGCCAGCTCCAGGTCGTCCACCGTGAGGACGGGCTCGCCGTCGTCGTCCAGCACCTGGCGGCTGAGCAGGTGCAGGCGGGCGTCCACGAGGCGTTCGGTCATGACCCCGCTCCCGTCGCGATCATCAGGGGGATCGCCGCGACGGCCGCGACGACCACGATCACCAGGTACACCGTGCCCAGCGCATTCGTGACGCGCCCGTTGACGTGCTCGCCCATGTACTCCGGGTCGTTGGCGACGACGAGGATCGGCACGTACGTCAGGGGCAGCGCGACGGCGGAGAAGACCACGGACATCTCGGTCACCGCCACCGGGTCCACGCTCGTCATGAGGATCCCGACGGCCATCAGCAGCGCCACGATCATCGTGAGGTGGAAGCGCGCGGCCCGGGCGGGGCGGCGGAACTTGCCCCACGACCACCCGAGGTACTGGGCCAGCGAGTACCCGCTGGAGAGGGCGGTCTCGAGCGCGGCACCGAAGGTGGCGGCCACGATCCCGACGATGACGATCGCGAGCAGCAGCACCCCGCCGGCCTGCGCCACGGGCAGCACGATCTGCGACAGCGTGGACACCTCGATGCCGGCGGGCAGCAGCACGACGGCCGCGCAGCCGGCGATCGCGAGCGACAGGAGGCCACCGAGCGGGAACCCGATCAGCACGTTGGTGCGGTTGGTCGACAGGTCCTTCGCCGTCCACCGCTCCTCGATCGCGCCGGAGGAGAAGAAGAACACCTCGTACGGCGTCATCGCGGCGCCGAACAGCGCCACCGCGTAGTACCAGTACGACGCCGGGGACTCGGTGCCCGGCGGCGACGGCGGCACCGCCTGGCGCAGCAGCTCGCCCCAGTCCGGGCCGAGCAGGAACAGCGCGACGGCGAACCCGACGAGGAGCAGGCCCAGCAGGCCCGCGACGTTCTCCAGGATCTGGAACTTCACGCGCCACAGCACGAGCCACACCGCGAGCGCCGCGACCGGGATCCACAGCCGGGGCTCGACGCTGCTCGCCAGGCTCAGGGCGAGCGCGATGCCCCCGACCTCCGCGGTGAGCGTCAGCAGGTTGATCGCGAACGACGCGACGAGGTTCGCGCCGGCGGCGCGCGGTCCGAGGCGCTCGCGCACGATCTCGAACGTCGCGCGCCCGCTCACCGCCGCGACCCGGCCGGCCATGCTCGCGAACAGGCAGATGCCGACGATGCCGAGCAGCACGACCCACGCGAGCGACATGCCGAACCGGGACCCGACGACGGCGTTGGTGACGAGGTCACCGATGTCGACGAACCCGCCGATGGCGGTGAGGATGCCGAGGGCGGCGGCGAGCAGCTTGTTCATGGTCCGCCCGCCTCGGCCAGGACGGCGTCCGTCTTGTCGGTGGCGGCCGCGAGGTCGGCCTGCAGCTCGTCGGCCGACGTCGGCACGTCCTGCGCGCCCGCGAGGTTCCCGCCGGACCGGGCCGCCACCCAGGCGCGCGCCGCGACGAGGGCGTCCGACACGTCGCCCATGGCCTTCAGTCCCGCCGTCCGGTGGTCCGAGGACGCCGTGTCGGGCGGCACGAGGGTGGTGAGCGCGGACTCGGCGTCGTCGAGGACGCGCAGCTGGTCCAGCAGGGCCGTGTCGGCGACCGGCCCGGTGATCCGTCCCTGGTCGAGCAGGCTGACGGTGAGGCTGGCCGTCTCGCCGACCGAGCCCGCCTGGGCGAGCGCGTCGGCGACGGCCGCCGTCGCCTGACCCGGTTCCTGCCGGCTCGCGACGCATCCCGCGCACGACGCGGCGACGAGGATCGCGGCGACGGCGACCGCTGTCCCGCGCGCGCCCGTCCGTCGTCCTGTCACGTGCCGATGTTGACCACGGGACGGCGTGTTCGCACGTCGGAGGCGCGCGCGCCTCTCAGCAGGCCTTCACGGCTCGCAGCGCATTCCCAGGTCTCCCCCAGTGGACGCCGGAGGCGGCGGTGTCCACTGGGCGACGTCCCCACCAACGGACCGGGAACGGTCCATCCACGACCCCGGAGCCCCCATGCCCCCCGTCGCCCTGTACGCCGTCGACCTCGTCGCCGTCGCGATCCTGACGTTCGCGCTCTACTTCCCCCGGCACCGCCGCCGCGACCTCGTGGTCGCCTACCTCGGTGTCAACGTCGGCGTCCTGGCCGTCTCGGCCGTGCTGTCGTCGAGCACCATCGCCGCCGGACTCGGCCTGGGGCTGTTCGGCGTGCTGTCGATCATCCGGCTGCGTTCCGACGAGCTGTCGCAGCGCGAGGTCGCGTACTACTTCGCGGCGCTCGCGCTGGGCCTGCTCGGCGGCATGGGCACGTCGACCGGGTGGCTCGGCCTCGCCGGGTCCGCCCTGATCCTGGTGGTGATGGCCGTGGCCGACCATCCCCGTCTGCTGGCCCGGCACGCGGCCCAGACGATCGTGCTCGACCGCGCCGTCGTCGACCGCGACGAGCTCACCGCGCACCTGGAGGCCCTGCTGGGCGCCCGCGTGCACTCCGTGAGCGTGCAGTCGATCGACCTCGCGAACGACACGACGCGCGTCGAGGTCCGCTACGAGCTGCCCCGCCCCGGTGCCCGGCAGGTCGCGCCCACCGGCGCGCACGACCACCTGACGGTGACCCGATGACGGCGGCGGCCGTGGGCGCGACGGCGCAGGACGTCGTCACCCGCGGGCTGGCCGACGCCCGCCCGGTCACGCTGGAGGAGGTCGACGCGACCGCCGCGCTCCAGACCCGGGTGGACCGCAAGTACGTGCTCACCCCGGCCGAGGTCGCGGCCCTGCTGGCGACGCTCGCCGCGCAGGCCGAGCCCCGCGTGCTGGAGATCGGCGGCGACCGCGCCTTCACGTACGCCTCCACCTACTACGACACGGCCGACCTGCTCACGTTCCGACAGGCCGCGCGCCGCCGGCGCCGCCGGTTCAAGGTGCGCACCCGCACCTACGTCGACACCGGCAACACGACGTTCCTCGAGGTCAAGACGCGCGCCGCGCGCGGCGTCACCGTCAAGGAACGCTGCCCGTGGGAGCTGTCCGCCCCGCTCGGGGGCGCCGGCCTGGAGTTCGTCGACGACCGGCTCGCCGCCGCCCGCCTCGACGCACCGCCGTCGGCCGACCTCGCCCCCGTGCTCCGCTCGGTGTACCGGCGCACCACGGTGCTGCTGCCCGACGCCCGCATGACCCTCGACTCCGGGCTGCGCTGGCGGCTCGCCGGCCCCGAGACCCTGCACGGCGACCGCACGGCCGACGTCGGCGACCTCGTGGTCGTGGAGACCAAGGCCGGCACCGCGCCGTCGTCCGCCGACCGCGCCCTGTGGCGTGCCGGCCACCGCCCCGACCGCATCTCCAAGTACGCGACCGGGCTCGCCACCCTGCGACCCGACCTGCCCGACCATCCCTGGCGCCGCCTGCGGCGCGAGCGGCTGGGCGTCGTCTGACCTCCCTGCACCCTGTCCCCTGAGAGGACCCACCATGCGCATCCCCCGCCCCCGCACGCTCTGGACCCGGACCCTGGCCGTCGCGGCCGCCGGCACCCTCGCCGTCGGCGCGCTCGCCGCCTGCGACGCCACGTCCGCCACGTCCGCCGCGACCGAGGACGCCGGCACGACCGCCGCCGAGATCTCCGCGACGGACAACTCCGGCCGGTCCGCGCAGGACGTCCTCGCCGCGAACCTGTCCCCCGACGACACCGCGGCCCTGGCCGACGACACCTGGGACACGGCAGACGAGGTCGCGGTCTCCCTCGACGGCGACACCGCCTCCGCCTCCGGGGACGGCGTCACCGTCGACGGCTCGACCGTCACGATCACGCAGCCCGGCACGTACCGGGTCTCCGGCACGCTCGACGACGGCCAGGTCGTGGTCGACTCGTCCGCCGACGGGGTGGTGCGCCTCGTGCTCGACGACGCGGACGTCACCAGCTCCACCGGTGCCGCCGTCGACGTCCAGGACGCCGACCAGGTGTCGGTGGTCCTCGCCGACGGCTCCACGAACCGCCTCGAGGACGCGCAGGAGTACGCGGACACGACGTCCGACAACGCGGCCAACGCCGCCCTGTACTCGACGGCGGACCTGGCGATCTCCGGCACCGGTGCGCTCGAGGTGGTCGGCAACGCGAACGACGGCATCACGGGCAAGGACGGGCTCGTCATCGCGGGCGGGGACATCTCCGTCACCGCCGCGGACGACGCGGTCCGCGGCAAGGACTACCTCGTCGTGTCCGGCGGCACGGTCGACGTCCAGGCCGGCGGCGACGGGCTCAAGTCCGACGCCGACGACGACGCGACGGCCGGGTACGTCGCCCTCACCGGCGGAGACGTCACCGTCGACGCCGCGTCCGACGGCGTGCAGGGCTTCACCGACGTCGCCATCACCGGCGGCACCCTCACCGTGACCCGTTCCGAGGAGGGCATCGAGGCCGCGACCATCGCCGTCTCCGGCGGCGACACCGCCATCACGTCCACCGACGACGGGCTCAACGCGACCGTGAAGGAGGCGGAGGACTCGACGTCCGACACGACCGACACGACCGACGACACGGCGACCGACGACCAGCAGGCCCCGCCGCAGGCACCCGCGGACGGAGAGGCGCCCGCGGACGGGGGCCAACCGCCCGCGGACGGCGAGATGCCGCAGGGCGGCGGCGGCATGGACGCGGTGCAGGAGGGCGCGTCGCTCACGATCACGGACGGCACGCTGCACGTGGACGCCGAGGGAGACGGGCTGGACTCCAACGGCGTGGCGGCGATCAGCGGCGGCGACGTCGTCGTCGAGGGGCCGACGAACGGCGGCAACGGCGCGCTCGACTCCGCCGGCGGTCTCACCGCCACGGGCGGCACGCTGCTCGCCGTCGGCTCGTCGGGCATGGCCGAGGCGCCCGAGACGGACTCGACGCAGGGCTGGGTGGCGCTGACCGCCGACTCGACGCTGGAGGCCGGCACCGAGGTGGCGGTCGTGGACGCCGACGGCGCGCAGGTCGCCACGATCACGCTCACCAAGAGCGCCCAGTCCGTCGTCTTCAGCGGCCCGGAGATCACCGACGGCGCCACGTACACCCTCACCGCCGACGGCGCCGAGGTCGGCACCGCCACCGCCGGCGACGCCCCCGCCGGTGGCATGGGCGGCCCGGGCGGCGGCCAGCCGGGCCAGGGCAACCAGACCGACCAGTCGTCGTCGAGCACCACCACGAGCTGACCGCGAGGTAGTCCAGGACCAGCCGAGGTAGTTCCGAACATGCCGAGGTAGTTCAGATCCAGCCGAGGTAGTTCACAACGTGCCGAGGTAGTGGACCAGTCCACTACCTCGGCACGTTCGCCACTACTTCGCGGAGCCGAGGACTACCTCGCGAAGCCCGCAACTACCTCGCGAAGCCCGCAACTACCTCGCGAAGCCCGCAACTACCTCGCGGAGCCCGCAACTACCTCGCGGAGCTGGGAACTACCTCGGCAGGTGGGTGGCGCGCGTGGGCCGGCGCTCCGCGTCGTACGCTCGAAGGCGTGCAACCCGTTCCCCGGCCGCTCGCCCCGACGTACCAGGACCGGCGCTGGGAGCTCCCGCCGGACGCGGTGGTGCACCACGGCACGGTGGACGACGCGGTCCGGCTGCTCCACGGCCGCACGATCACGGCGCTGACGGGCGCGGGCGTCTCCACGGACTCCGGCATCCCGGACTACCGCAGCCCTGACTCGCCGAAGCGCGCGCCGATGACGTACCAGCAGTTCGTCGCCGACGAGGCGTTCCGCCGTCACTACTGGGCCCGCAACCACGTGGGCTGGCAGGTGGTGCACCGGACGGAACCGAACGCCGGGCACCGCGCGCTCGCCACGCTGGAGGGCCGGGGCGTGGTGCGCGGCGTCATCACGCAGAACGTGGACCTCCTGCACGAGGACGCGGGCTCCCGGCACGTCATCGACCTGCACGGCCGCTACGACCGCGTGATCTGCCTGCAGTGCGGGCGCGTCATCAGCCGTGCGCACCTGGCGGAGCGGCTGGACGCGCTCAACCCGGGCTTCGTCGAGTCGGTGCTCGACGACGGTGCGACGGTGGCGGACATCGAGACCGCCCCGGACGCGGACGCCGTCATCGAGCAGACCAGCCACTTCGTGCCCGCCGCGTGCGAGTTCTGCGGCGGGGTGCTCAAGCCGGAGATCGTGTACTTCGGGGAGAACGTGCCCCGGGAGCGGGTGGAGCGCGCCTACGCGCTGGTGGACGACGCCGACGCGCTCCTGGTGGCAGGCACGTCGCTCACCGTGATGAGCGGGCTGCGGTTCGTGCGGCACGCGGCCAAGGCGGGCAAGCCGGTCGTCATCGTCAACCGCGGCGAGACGCGCGGTGACCCGCTGGCCACGCTCAAGGTGGACGACGGCGTCACCGAGACGCTCGTCACGCTGGCCGAGCACCTCTGACGGTTGGGCGAGGGAGGCATCGTGCTGGACGCGGTCGTGGTCGGGTCGGGCCCCAACGGGCTCGCGGCCGCCGTCACGCTCGCTCGCGCCGGGCTGTCCGTGACGGTGCTGGAGGCGAACGCGACGGTCGGCGGCGGTGCCCGCACCCTCGCCCCCGGGGACGACGGCGACCTGCTCGCCGGCCTGCCGGAGGGCGTCGTGCACGACGTGTGCTCCGCCTGCCACCCGATGGCCTGGGCGTCGCCCTTCTTCCGCGCCTTCGACCTCGCCGCGCACGGCGTCGAGCTGCTCACGCCGGCGGTGTCGTACGCCCAGCCGCTGCCGGACGGCCCGGCGGGGGTCGCCTACCGCGACCTCGACCGCACAGTCGACCGTCTCGGCCCGGACGGACCCGCGTGGCGCGCGCTGATGGGGCCGCTCGCCGCGCAGTGGGAGGCCGTCGTCGCCCTCGCGATGGGCGACCACCGGTCGGTGCCGCCCGGGGTGCTCGACGCCGCCGACCCGGCGCGTGCCGTCCTCGCCGCCGCCCGGTTCGGCCTCGGGCTGGCCGAGCAGGGCACGTACGCCTGGGACGCGCGGTTCACCCAGGAGGCGGCCCCGGCCCTGCTCACCGGCATCGCCGCGCACACGATCGTGCCGCTGCCGTCCCTCTCCGGCGCGGGCACCTCGCTGCTGCTGGGGACGCTGGCGCACGCGACGCCACGCCGGTCGGGTCCAGGGTCGGGTGCAGGGTCACAGGCGGGCTCCGCCGGGCTCGCGTTCGACGGCGGGTGGGCGATCCCGCGCGGCGGGTCGGGCGCGATCACGGCCGCTCTCGTCGCGGACCTGGAGGCGCACGGCGGCACGGTCCTGACGGGCCACCGGGTGCGCACCCCGGCCGACGTGCCCGCGGCGCGCGTCGTGCTGTTCGACACCTCGCCCCGCACGCTGCTCGACGTCGTCGGCGCCGCGGTCCCCCCGGGCCTGCGCCGCGCGCTCGAGGCCTACCGGTACGGCAACGCCGCCGCCAAGGTCGACTTCGTGCTCTCGGGGCCGGTCCCGTGGGCGGACCCGGAGGTGGGCCGCGCGGGCACGGTGCACGTGGGCGGCACGCGCGCCGAGCTGGCGCAGGCGGAGGGCGAGGTCGCGGCTGGGCGGCACGCCCCCCGGCCGGTGTGCCTGGTCAGCGACCCGACCGTCGTCGACGCCTCCCGGCGCGTGTCCACGTCCGGCGGCGAGCTGCGCCCCCTGTGGACGTACACGCACGTGCCCGCAGGCTCCGACGTGGACGTCACCGAGACCGTCACCGCGCAGATCGAACGGTTCGCCCCCGGCTTCCGCGACGTCGTCGTCGCGTCCCGGGGTGTCCCCGCCGCCGAGATGGCGGCCCACAACGCGAACTACGTGGGCGGCGACATCTCCGCCGGCGCCGCCACGATGTGGCAGATGGTCGCGCGCCCCGCCCTGCGCGCGGAACCGTACCGTGTCGCCGGCGGCGTCTACCTCTGCTCGGCGTCCGCCCCGCCCGGCCCGGGCGTGCACGGGATGGGCGGCTGGCACGCCGCCCGCCGCGCGCTGCGCGACGTCTTCGGCATCCGGGTTGCCGCGCTGTGACGACCGTCAGCCCGCGGCCCAGCGGGTGCTGCGCTCGCGCAAGTCGGTGACGCCGACCCGACCCGTGGGCGAGAGCGTCGCGACGCGTCCCCGCGGGCCGAGCCCCGACCGGTAGCGCTCCGCGAGAGCCGCCTCCGCGTCGGCGTCGCCGGCGTCGGCGGCCACGAGCAGCGCGGCGAGGGCGTCGGTGAGCGCGTCCCACGCGTCGTCCGACAGCGGCACCGCGGGCACGTACCCGGACGGCGAGGCGGCGGCGAGCGCCGTCAGGCCCGGGTGGTCGGGCAGCGCGCCCCAGAGGTCCCACAGCAGCACCTCCTCGCGCATCCGGTGGGCGAGCTCGAGCAGCACGTAGCCGCGCACGAAGTCCTTGCCGCCCAGCTCGGGCAGCTCCGGGGCGACGCCGTACGACGCCGGGTCCACGTCGCCGGCGCGGATGGCGCGCCACACCTCGGCGGCGGTGGGGAACGGTGACGACGGGCCGGTCGGCATGTCGTGCACGTCGAAGCCCCAGGACCCGTCCGGCGTGAGCTCCGGGTCCCAGCGCACCCAGCGTCCCCCGCCGTCGTCGGTGGCCTCCCAGTGCTCGACGACCACGTGGTCGTGGAAGAACGGCGGGTTGAAGTACCCGGCGAAGCCGATGCGCGAGCGTGCCGGCACGCCGTGCCGGCGCAGCACGCCGAGCGAGAACAGCGTGTGGTCGCGGCAGCACCCGGCGACGAGCTCTCCCGGCTCACGCCCCTGCGTCAGGGGTCCGGGGCGGCGCTCGACGGCGGCGTCGAGCGTCGACTCCAGCCACCGGCGGTCGATGTCGGCGCGCTGGTCGTCGCGCAGCGGCACCCCGTCGGCGCGGTAGTGCACGATCGTCGCGCACGCGGCCCGCCCGACGTCGGCAGGCACGGGCGGCACGGCGGCGAGCAGGTCGCCGTGCGGGCCGGGGTCGGAGTAAGGGCTCTGCCGGGCGTAGTCGGCGAGGGTGGGGGCAGCGGTGTCCATCCTGGTATGACCTCCGTCGGCGGCGAGAGTCGTCGCCGTCAGCGGCGGGACTCGAAGAAGTCTCGCAGGATCCGCCCGCACTCCTCCTCGCGCACGCCGCCGACGACCTCGACGGCGTGGTTGGCGCGCTGGTCGCGCACCAGGTCCCAGACAGACCCGGTGGCGCCGGCCTTCGGGTCCCACGCGCCGAGGACGACGCGGCGCACCCGCGCCGCGACGAGCGCCCCGGCGCACATCACGCACGGCTCCAGCGTGACGACGAGGGTGCAGCCCTCCAGCCGCCACTCGCCGCGGGTCGCCGCCGCCTGCCGCAGCGCGAGCACCTCGGCGTGCGCCGTCGGGTCGCCGGTCTCCTCGCGGCGGTTGCGCCCGAGCCCGACGAGCCGCCCGTCCGCGTCGAGGACCAGCGCACCGACGGGGACGTCGTCGCTGGCGAGCGCGTGCGACGCCTCGTGCAGCGCCAGGCCCATGAGCGCGTCCCACACGGCGCGCCGCCCGCTGACCGTCTGCGGGGGGAACTCGCCGTCGGCCCAGGGCAGCGCGAGACCGCGCGGCCCGCGCCCAGCGCCGTCGTCGGCCATGTCCCTCCCCCGTTGTCAGACCCACGCCAGCGTATAGAGCGACGTGGGTCTGACAACTCCCGGGCGCGAGAGGCTGTCAGACCCACGGCGTGCCATAGGGCGACGTCGGTCTGACAACTCCCGGTACCGTGGGGCCCATGCGCCTGCACGTCGCCGACCACCCGCTGGTGGACCACAAGCTCACCGTCCTGCGTGACGAGAACACCCCGTCGGCGACGTTCCGTCTCCTCGTCGACGAGCTCGTGACCCTGCTCGCCTACGAGGCGACGCGCCACGTGCGCACCGAACCCAAGGAGATCCGCACCCCGGTCACCACGACGACGGGCGTGCGTCTGAGCGACCCGAGCCCCATCGTCGTGCCGATCCTGCGCGCCGGGCTCGGGATGCTCGAGGGCATGACGCGCATGATCCCGACGGCGGAGGTCGGCTTCCTCGGCCTGCAGCGCGACGAGTCCACCTACGAGGCCGTCACCTACGCGAACCGCCTGCCCGACGACCTCACCGACCGGCAGGTCTTCCTGCTCGACCCGATGCTCGCCACCGGCGGCACGCTTGTCGCGGCGATCGATTACGTGCTGGAGCGCGGGGCGCGCGACGTCACCGCCGTCTGCCTCCTGGCCACGCCCGAGGGCCTCCAGGTGCTCGAGAACGCCGTCGGCTCGCGCGTCGACGTGCAGATCGTGGTGGCCGCGGTGGACGAGCGCCTCAACGAGCAGAAGTACATCGTGCCTGGCCTCGGCGACGCCGGGGACCGGCTGTACGGCATCGTCTGACCGGTTCGGAAGATCAGGACCGGGCGGTCAGGACCATGCGGTCAGGACCAGGCGGTCAGGACCAGGCGGTCAGGACCGGGCAGGATCAGGCGGGCCCGCTCAGCGGTACTCGCAGTCCCCGATCCGCTCCCACCTGGCGTGGTACCCGCTGCTGCCGGCCCAGCGCCCGGCAGCCTGGTTCCCCTGGGAGTCCTGACCGTTGCCGTTCCCGTTGCCGTTCCCGTTGCCGTTCCCGTTCGCGCTGTTGCCGTTCGCGCCGTTGCCGTTGCCCTGGTTCCCCTTGCTGCCGGTGTCGGCAGCGGCCGCGTCGCCGGCACCCTGGCCACCCTCCCCACCGTTGGCCTGCGCGCCCACGTAGCGGTAGTTGCCACCGCGCCAGGACGCGACGTCGCCCACCTCGTGACCGGCGCCCCAGCGGTGCGGTGCGGCGCACCAGCCCGAGGTGCCGGTGAACGGGTCGACGACGAGGTCGGAGGACCAGTCGCCGGAGCTCACGGTGAACGTCGCCCCGCGGGGGCCGTCGACGGTCCCGGCGTCCGCGCGCACGCTCTGCCGGGCGGGCACCGTCGTCGTCACGCGGGCTCCGTTGGTGCCTTCCACGACGAAGTCCTGCGGGACGGACGAGCCCGTGTTGTCGAGCACGACGGAGACGGAGCGGGTCGACGCCGACCGCCAGCCGTTCTTCGTGACCTGGACGTCGCCCGGCTCCTGCCGGGCCTGCGGAGCGACGACGACGCACGACACGGCGTCGTAGGCGACGGTCCGCTCGACGACGAGGTCACGTTCCTCGACGGTCCGCGTCAGCCGCACGGTCGCCGAGCCGGCGTCGGCGTTCAGGCCCCCGGCGGACGTGGTGAGCGTGGCGGCAGACCCCGCAGGGACGCGCGACGGGTCGCCGTCCCCGAGCCGCGCCCTCCACCCGACCGCTCCCCGGTTGCGCACGGCCACGGCCACCTGTGCCTGGTCGTCGACGCACTGGGTCGCGACGCTCAGGTCGACCGCGTCGTCGGGCCACGTCGCGGTGGCGCAGCTCTCGAACGCCGGCACGTCCACGCTGGTCAGGCCGCGCCCGTCGGCGGTCACCGCGACCTTCTTCGTGTTCCACGGGACCGACACCTGGAGCTGGCCCTTCGCGCCGGCCGCGAGGACGGCCGCGCGGCCCTCCCCGGTGCCGTCGGTCACGGCGAACCGCACGGGGAACGTGGAGCCCGAGTTGTCCACGGGGATGGTCACCGTGCGCCACGAGGTGTCGGCCGAGGAGTCGAACCTGCACTCGGCCGCGGTGAGCGCCGCAGGACCGCCCACGGCCGGGGCGAGCGACGCCGCCTCGTACCGCTTGACCGGCGCCACGGCGGGCACCACGCCCTGCGCGGGCTCGTCGCCGTCGGAGTCCGCCACCCAGCGGTACAGCTGGAACTCGGCGGTGCCCGCGTCGAGCGCCGTGCGGTCGGTCGGCACGACGAACGTCGCGGTCTCCCCCGGCGCGAGGCGCTTCTGCTCGGTGACCCCGCCGGCGGCGGACATGCCCGCCCGCATCGGCTCGTCGCTGATGTTGGTCAGCGTGCCGCGCACCTGCATGCGGCCGTCGTCGTCCGAGACCACGGCGGTGCTCGAGACGTCCCAGCGCGGGTCGTAGCAGTCGACGGCCTGGTGCGGGCCGCCCGGCACGGTGGTGCGGTAGGTCTGGCCGCCCAGCGTGGTGGACACGGCCCACGACGCCGCACCCGACGGCACGCGCAGCCCGTCCGGCACGTCCGCGGTGACCGACTCTCCCGGCGCGAGCTCCCTGGACGTCGGGCCGGAGCTCCCTGCCGCGTCGAGCCGCACGGTCACCACCTGGTCCGTGAGGTTGACGTACGTGCCGCGGACCGCGGCGTTCGCCATGCCCACGCCGCCGGACGCGAGGCAGAGCGCCTGGACGGACCGTGCCCCGCCGGCGGCCCCCGCCCACGGCTGGGCCACCGTGACGGCGGCAGCCCCGGACAACGTGTGGGTCGAACCCGGCAGCTGAGGCGCGGCGGCGACCGTCACCGCTCCCGGCGTGGCGGTCCCGTCCGCGATGACGCGCAGCCGCACCGACCGCTGCTCGCCCGGTCCCAGCGGCGCGGCGTCCGCGGCGGCGACGCAGGTCCAGACCGTGCCGTCCGCCGTCGTCCCGTCCGTCGGGGGCAGGCACGTCAGGTCGCCGTCGGAGGCGACGGGCCGCAGGCCCGGCGGCACGGTCAGCGCGACGGACCAGCCGACGGCCGCCTGGTCGCCCGTGTTCCGCACCGAGACCGGCACCCAGGCGGAGCCCGGGTTCGACACAGGGACGACGTCGCCCGTGGACGCCGTGAGCTCGGCGCCGTAGGGCAGCACCGTGGTGGGCGGCAGCGTGAGCGCCTCGGGCGCGACGCCGGCGGCCCACACCGACCCGCCGATCACGTAGGCCCC
Source organism: Isoptericola sp. NPDC057191 (assembly GCF_042670225.1). Lineage (NCBI taxonomy): Bacteria > Bacillati > Actinomycetota > Actinomycetes > Micrococcales > Promicromonosporaceae > Isoptericola > Isoptericola sp. NPDC057191. The sequence continues at coordinate 50,336 of NZ_JBHUWC010000010.1, forward strand.
GCCCGCGCTCGCGCGCACCGGCACCGACCCGGTGACGGACCCGCCCGCCGGGATCGTGCCGAGCGTGCAGCGCGCCGTGCGGCCGGTCGCGTCGGTGGGGTTGCAGGCCAGGGCGTCGGCGGCGATCGTCCCGACCGTGGTCGCCCCGACGGACGCGACGGGCAGCGCCAGGTCGACCCCGGCGGGCAGCGCGACCTCGACCACCGCCTCGTCGGCGTCGGCGCCGCCCGTGTTCGCGACCGTGAGGACCAGGGGCTGGCTGGTGCGCGGCTGGAGCGGCGTGGCCGCCGCAGAGACGGCGAGGTCGGCGACCGGCGGGAACGGCGTGGTGGGGAGCAGGTTCACGGGGTTCGTCGGGTCCGTGCTGGGGTCGTCGGTGTCGCCCGGCTCGTCCGTCCTGACCTCGCCGGGCTCGACCGCGACGTCCGTCGTGTCGCCGGGCGCGGCCCACGGCCGGCCCTCGACCGTCACGGGGGCGGTCGGGGCCGCCGCCGGGGGCTCGTGGCTGGTGCCGATCGCGTTGAGGACGGTCACGACGCCGACCGTCGCGACGGCGACGGCGCTCGCTGCGGCCGCCACCCCCGCCGTCGTGCCCATGACGGCGCCCGCGGCCGCCGCGGTGCCCGCCGTGGCCGCGGTGGCCGCCGACCCGGTGGCGACGCTCGCCGTGGCCGCGCCGGCCAGGGACGCCGCGCCACCCGTGGCACCGCTGGCGGCGGCCGCCGTCGAGCCTGCCGCCGCCCCGGTCGAGATGCTCGCCGCGCCGCCGGCGCCCGTGGCGCCGACGGT